>NZ_JBPODS010000004.1:0-145250 GCF_051200995.1 Anoxybacillus eryuanensis
AAGATGCCATATTCCATGGAATACCGAATTCAGAAACTGAATCAGTATGTATTCGGATGGTGTGGGTACTTTGCGCTGGCGGACACGAAATCAATTTTTCGGAAAATGGACGGGTGGATTCGTCGAAGACTTCGTATGTGCTTATGGAAAAATTGGAAAACACCAAAAACGAGGATACGAAACTTGATCAAATTGGGAGTTCCTTCGTGGAAAGCTTATGAATGGGGAAATAGTCGGAAAGGGTACTGGCGTATTTCAAATAGCCCCATCTTACACAGAACCCTTGGAAACTCCTACTGGAATGACCAAGGCCTCAAAAGTCTACAAGAACGTTATGAATTCTTGCGTCATTGATCTTGATTGAACCGCCGTATACGGAACCGTACGTACGGTGGTGTGAGAGGACGGAGGTTAATCACCTCCTCCTACTCGATTCGAAAAAAGACGAAGTTTGTGAAAATGAAAAATTGACAAGGACTGCTTTTTTTGAAAGAATAGGTGTAGACATGGATAATTGAGGTGAGCAAACGTGCTTTCAGATCGCATCAACTTAACAGCAAAAGACATTCTCGAAAAAGAGTTTAAAATAAGCATGCGCGGATATAATCAAGATGAAGTTGATCGCTTTCTTGATTTAATTATTAAAGACTATGAAACATTTCATCAAATGATTGAACAATTACAACAAGAAAATACTCGTTTAAAAAGCCAATTGCAGGAGGCACAAAAACGTCAGCCATCTCAAACGGGAACGACGAATTTTGATATTTTACAGCGTCTTTCCAATTTGGAAAAACATGTTTTTGGAAACAAACTTTACGAATAAATGTTCCAACCTTTTCTATTGATTTGGCTTATCGTTTCGGATATACTAACATATGCTTACATGAATCATGTTCGGGTAATCGCTGCGATGTGTATGCATCGTAGAGGAAAGTCCATGCTCGCACGGTGCTGAGATGCCCGTAGTGTTCGTGCCTAGCGAATGCATAAGCTAGGGCAGTCTGGCGGTAAGCTGGGCTGACGGCAGGGAAAGAGCCTACGTCCTTCAATGGATATGGCTCGATTACCTTTAAAGTGCCACAGTGACGTAGTCTTGCTGGAAACGGCAAGAGTGGAACGCGGTAAACCCCACGAGCGAGAAACCCAAATGATGGTAGGGGCACCTTCTCAAAGGAAATGAACGGAGAGAAGGACAGGCATACAGCCTGTAGATAGATGATTACCACCGAAGTACGAGGCGCGAGCCGTTTGCAGTACGACGGAACAGAACATGGCTTACAGAACATGATTCATGGTCTCACTCTCCTGCATAACGTCAGGGGAGTTTTTGTTTTTTGGGAATATGAGGGGAGAGTTTGTTGTGGACAAAAAATTAGCATCTTTGTTTGGTTTAGATACATTTTTATCTGTGTCCCATGCCGTTATTCAAGAAGCGGACGAAGGAATTATTGTGACGGATAGTGAAGGGCATATTTTATTAGCTAATCCAGCTTTCGAAACAGTAACAGGTTATACACAAGAAGAAGTGCTCGGAAAAAAACCGAATATTCTTCGCTCTGGTTTACATGATCGCAAGTTTTATGAAAATATGTGGGAAACGATACGTGATCATGGGGTTTGGAAGGGAGAAATTTGGAACAAACGAAAAAATGGCGAGTTGTTTGTAGAATGGTTAACGATTAAAGCTATCTATGACGCTACCGGAAATCCAACACATTATGTAGCAATTTTTTCAGATGTGACGCAACATAAGCGGACGATGGAGCAACTTGCGCGATTATCGAACTATGATTTGTTGACCAACGTTCCAAATCGACAATTATTTACGAAACGTCTGCAACATTTACTTGATATGGCACGTCGCTACAATCAACAATTAGCTATTTTGTTTCTTGACTTAGACCGCTTTAAATATATTAACGATGAGCTTGGACATCATAATGGAGACGTATTGTTAAAAAAGGTAGCCAATCGTTTAAAAAAGCTACTGCGCACGAAGGATACGTTAGCGCGTATTGGTGGAGATGAATTTGTAGTTATTTTACCTAAACTAAAGGATGTTCAAGAAGCTGTTAGCATAGCAGAACAAATGATTGAATCATTACAAGCTCCTTTTATGTTAAACGGAAAAGATGTATATATGTCAGCAAGCATCGGCATAAGCATGTACCCAAACGACGGAGATGATGGTGAAACATTATTACGTCGAGCCGATCGTGCTATGCAAAAAGCGAAAGAAAGCGGAAGAAATCGCTTTGAGTTATATACAGCTAAGTTAGACTACCAAAGCGAAGTGGTCATGTTAGAAAATTATTTACGAAAAGCGATTGAACGAAATGAATTATTCATTTGCTATCAACCTATTGTTAATATGAAAACGAAAAAAATTGAAGCACTTGAAGCGTTAATACGTTGGCAACAACCGAATATCGGTTTCATTTCTCCTGGGCAATTTATTCCGCTTGCAGAAGAAACGGGATTGATTGTTCCAATAACAAAATGGCTATTCGAACAAGCATGTATACATATCAAGGCGATTCATCAATTCGCTCCGCATATGAAAATCGGAATGAATATTTCTGCTGTTCATTTTCAACAAGATGATTTCGTTGAGCAACTATCGACGATTGTCAAACAAAACGATGTACATCCACGCTTTTTTAAATTAGAACTAACGGAAAGTACGATTATGCCAAATGCAGAGGAATCTGTTCAAAAACTTGTACAGTTAAAACAGTGCGGTTTTAAACTAGCTATTGATGATTTTGGGACAGGTTTTTCTTCATTAAGTTATTTGCATCGTTTTCCAATTGATATTTTAAAAATCGATCAATCGTTTATTCGTCGCTTATCTTTATATAGCGATGATGCGACGATCGTCTCAACAATTATTATGATGGCGCATCATTTACATTTATCGGTCGTGGCGGAAGGGGTCGAGACAGAGCAACAATATGAATTTTTAAATAAACAACAATGTGATATGGCACAAGGATATTACATTGCTAAACCGATGCCAATAGATGAGGTGCAGCACTTTATTCAAGAATGGAATGAATATATCAATGAAAGGTGAATGAATATGG
This sequence comes from Anoxybacillus eryuanensis, assembly GCF_051200995.1. Classification (NCBI taxonomy): domain Bacteria; kingdom Bacillati; phylum Bacillota; class Bacilli; order Caryophanales; family Anoxybacillaceae; genus Anoxybacillus; species Anoxybacillus eryuanensis. The sequence continues at coordinate 3,090 of NZ_JBPODS010000004.1, forward strand.
GGCAGATAACGTTAATTGCAACTGCAGCAATGGGGCTTGAGTCCATTGTTGCAGATGAAATCCGGGCGCTCGGATATGACTGTCAGGTGGACAATGGAAAAGTGACGTTTGTTGCAGATGAGCGGGCGATTTGTCGTACGAATTTATGGCTTCGCACAGCCGATCGGGTGAAAGTGAAGGTGGGGGAATTTCGTGCAACGACGTTTGAAGAGTTATTTGAACAAACAAAAGCGTTGCCATGGGCACAGTTTTTACCTATGGACGCCCAATTTCCTGTTGTTGGGAAGTCGGTTAAATCAAAATTGTTTAGTGTATCCGATTGTCAAGCGATCGTAAAAAAAGCGATTGTTGAACATTTAAAACAACATTATGGTATTTCATGGTTCGAGGAAACAGGTGCCCAATTTCGTATTGAAGTCGCTTTACATAAAGATATCGCTACATTAACAATCGATACGAGTGGTGCTGGGTTACATAAAAGGGGATATCGTATCAAGCAAGGAGAAGCACCATTAAAAGAAACATTAGCGGCAGCGCTCGTTCAGTTAACGAATTGGAATCCGGATCGTCCATTTGTTGACCCATTTTGTGGATCGGGAACGATTGCGATTGAAGCGGCGCTGATTGGCCAAAATATTGCACCAGGATTTAACCGCGATTTTGTATCTGAACAATGGGGTTGGATTCCATCTCGATTTTGGGATGAAGCAAGGGAAGAGGCGGAAGATTTAGCGCACTACGATCAACCGCTACATATCGTCGGCTTTGATATTGATCATCGTATGGTAGATATCGCGAAAACAAACGCACAAGAAGCAGGACTAGCTGATTTAATTACGTTTAAACAAATGCAGGTGAAAGATTTTCGAACGAAAGACGAGTATGGCGTCATCGTCGGGAACCCTCCTTATAGTGAGCGGTTAGGGGAGAAAGAAGAAGTGGAACAGCTGTATCGAGAGATGGGAAAAACATTCGCAGCTTTAGATACGTGGTCGATTTATATTTTAACATCCCATCGTCACTTTGAGCAGTTGTACGGAAAACAAGCAACGAAGCGTCGCAAATTGTTTAACGGTTTCATTGAAACGCAATATTATCAATTTTGGGGACCTCGTCCACCGCGCTCATATGAAAAGCTGTCTCATTGACAGCTTCTTTTTCTTTTCAACTTCATTGACTTCTTTCTTTTTTTGGTCGATAATTAATGTTTGTGTACTTCGTTAAAATTAATGGAGGGGCTAAAAAATATGAGCAAATATCCGTTTGTATTAAGTAAAAATGAAAATTTTTTTGATAAATTAAACGAATGGATTGGGGACGTGTTTTACGATATTTTACCTGAAGCAGGGTTTGAATTACGTGATGAGCAAATTTTTATGGCATTTCAGCTTGAGCGAGCATTTAAAGAGAAAAAAGTGATGTTTGCAGAAGCAGGGGTAGGTACGGGAAAAACGATTGTATATTTACTTTATGCCATTTGTTATGCACGATATATCGGAAAACCTGCCATTATTGCTTGTGCAGATGAAACGCTAATTGAACAACTTGTGAAAAAAGAAGGAGATATTGCTAAAATTTCGCGTGTTTTAAACATAAACATCGATGTCCGCTTAGCGAAGTCACCAGACCAATATTTATGTTTAAACAAATTGGACGATATATTAATGACCGAAGAGGAAGAATTGTACGAGCAAATTTTTGACGAATTGCCGCCATTTGTTCATGATCATGCTCCGCTCCAAACGTTTTACCATTACGGCGATCGAAAAGATTATGCTCATTTAAGCGACGAGCAATGGTCAAAAATTGCTTGGGATCCGTTTCAAGACTGTTTATCATGTGAAAAGCGTCATCGTTGTGGTCAAACGTTATCGCGCGATTATTATCGCAAAGCAACGGATCTGATTATTTGTTCTCACGATTTTTATATGGAACATATTTGGACGTATGAAGCACGAAAACGTGAAGGACAGTTACCACTGTTACCAGAAGCGAGTTGTGTCATTTTTGATGAAGGACATTTATTGGAGTTTGCTGCTCAAAAAGCGTTAACATATCGTATGAAAGAAACGACATTAGAAACGTTGCTTTCTCGGTTATTAGAAAATGATATTCGCGAACAATTAGCTTATTTAATCGAGGATACATTAGAACTCAGTGCACGATTTTTTGATGAATTGATGAATCATGCTAAAGCGGTACCGGGATCTAATCGTCAAGAAATAACATTTACTGCGTCCCTTTTACAACTGGCAAAAACGCTACGAACGAAAGTAGAACAAATTGGAGACGAACTCGTATTTGAGAGTGAAACGTATACGATTGACCATTATCAATTGAAAGTTGTTGATGAATATTTAGACCAAATTCATCATTCGTTATATTTATTCATTCATAATCGTGATGCCATTACATGGCTTGAGTCGTCACTCGATGGAAACACGCTTGTCATTATGCCGAGAACGGTGCAAGAAGTGTTGCGCGAAAAAGTGTTTTCTAAACATATTCCATTTATTTTTTCATCTGCCACATTATCGAATGAAAAATCATTTGATTATATGGCAAAAAGTCTTGGCATCGACGAATATTTATCATTTCATGTTGATTCTCCATTTGACTATGATGAACAAATGACGATTGATATGCCAATATTTGAGAATAACGAACGCATATTTGAAGAGAAATATGCGTACGCCATCGAAAAAATACGTGAGACAAATGGGCGTGCGCTTGTATTGTTCCCAACACGCGAACAATTGAATGAATTTAAAGCTCGAGCGCAACAAGAAGAAGGACTCACTTTTTTATTTGAAGGCGATCAAGAAATTAGCGAACTCGTTTCGCGCTTTCAAAACGAAGAAGAAACGATTTTATGTGCCCAACATTTATGGGAAGGATTAGACATTCCAGGTCCGTCACTAAGCAACGTCATCATTTGGGCACTCCCTTATCCACCGAATGATCCCGTTTTTCAGGCAAAGCGAAAACAAACGGACAATCCGTTTTGGGAAGTGGACGTTCCGTATATGGTTTTACGATTGCGACAGGGGGTAGGGCGCCTCATTCGTCAACGAGACGATCGAGGAATTGTATGTATTTTTGTGACAGATGATGAGCCAATGCAAGTGATTGAAACGATCAAACGTGTATTACCGACAGATGTACAGCAAAAATAAAGGAATATTTGTAAATATTGTAGAATAACGATACAACGGAATGGAGGGAAGAAGATGAAGAAAAATATTCAGGCTGTTGAAAAGCAATTTTTGCAGTACGTCAAAAAAATGATGGCGTACAAAGAAGCTATTTCGCTTATGTATTGGGATTTGCGTACAGGTGCTCCCAGAAAAGGGGTTGATCAACGCTCAGAAGTGATCGGAATGTTATCACAAGATGTATTCCATATGTCGACCTCAGAGCAAATGGCCGCATATATTGCGGAACTTTCAGCGAAGTCCGTACAGGAACAATTGTCACCGGTCACCCGTTGTACGTTAGTAGAATGTCAGAAAGAGTACGAACGAAATAAAAAAATTCCTGCTGATGAGTATAAACAATATGTTATTTTACAGTCCAAAGCGGAAAGTGTATGGGAAGAAGCGAAAGCGAAATCTGACTTTTCCCTTTTTGAACCGTACTTAGAGCAGCTTGTCGATTTTACAAAACGTTTTATCACATACTGGGGGACAAATGGACACCCATATAATACGTTATTAGATTTGTACGAACCAGGTGTGACTGTTGATTTGCTAGACAGCGTGTTTTCAAAATTACGCGATCATATTGTTCCGCTCGTTCAACAAATTAGCGAGTCGCAACATAAGCCGGAGACAAGCTTTTTATTCCAGCCGTTTCCGAAAGAAAAGCAACGAGCATTTAGTTTAGCGCTTTTAAAAGAATTAGGTTACGATTTTGATGCAGGGCGGCTCGATGAAACCACACATCCTTTTGCGATAACGTTAAATGAAGGAGATGTCCGAATTACAACGAAATATGACGAAAACGATTTTCGGACGGCTATATTTGGTACGATTCACGAATGTGGTCACGCTCTTTATGAACAGAACATATCTAAAGAATGGGCAGGTACACCGCTTTACGATGGTACGTCAATGGGCATTCATGAATCCCAATCGCTGTTTTATGAAAATTTTATTGCACGTCATTATTCGTTTTGGAAGCGACATTATAGCTTATTGCAACAATATGCTCCGCATTTTGCTGATGTTTCATTGGATGATTTTTATCGTGCAATTAACGAGTCAAAACCGTCTCTTATTCGCATTGAAGCGGATGAATTGACGTATCCATTACATATTATTATTCGATATGAAATGGAAAAAGCATTGTTTGATGGCGCGGTTGAAGTGAGAGATTTGCCACACATTTGGAATGAAAAATACGAGGCGTATTTAGGCATTCGTCCAGAGCGTGATGCAGAAGGAATTCTTCAAGATGTACATTGGGCCGGGGGAAGTTTTGGTTATTTTCCATCGTATGCCCTTGGATATATGTATGCAGCACAGTTTAAATATGCAATGGAAAAACAATTGTTGGACTTTGATAAGTTGATTGAAAATGGAGAATTCGTGCATATTCGAGAGTGGCTTACAAAACATATTCACCAATATGGAAAGACGAAAAAGCCGCTTGACATTTTACATGAAGTAACTGGAGAAGGGTTAAACCCGACCTACTTGATTCGCTACTTGGAAGAAAAATATAAACATATTTATCGATTATAAAAACCGGGCAAATGCCCGGTTTTTTTACCAAAGTTTAAATCCTTTTGAGCCAGGAGGTGCATTTTGGATCATATCGATAAATGGAACCGTATATGCGATCAAAATGAGTACAACAGCAATACCGATCCATAATGTCCAGTTTTCAAATACGAGCGGTGTACGTTCAGCCTGTTCAGCAACTTCTGCAACAGGGAACTCTGTTTCACCTTTTGGAGCGAAAAATGCTAAGTTCGTAACGATAATGAGTACAAGAATAATACCGATGAACAAGATTGTTCCGCCAACTGCTTGAGCGATTTGATAAGGAACCCACTCTAGAGCTTGTGGTGCATCGCCGTATGTTGAAAATGCTGAACGGCGTGGGGCGCCAAGCAACCCAGCAAAGTGCATTGCACTAGACATAAAAATCATACCAATCGACCAAACGATCGTTTGAATGATCGCTAAACGGTTCATCGCTTTTGTCATCACACGTCCCGTTAAATGTGGGATAAGCCAATAAGCTGCACCAAAGAATGTTAATACAACAGTTGTTGCTAATGTTAAATGGAAGTGACCCGTTACCCAAATCGTATTATGAACAACTTGGTTTAATTGGTGTGATGCGTTGACAAGACCACCGGCACCAGCAGGGATAAAGAACAACATACCGATAAACGGTGCAAAGAAACGAGCATCACCCCAAGGGAGCTTACGTAACCATCCAAATAATCCTGTTGCTCCTTTAGAACGACCGTACATCTCAAACGTTGCAAACATCGAGAACGCTGTCATTAATGATGGAATAACAACCATAAACGTTAAGACAACTTGCAAGTACTTCCAAGCTGGATCGATTCCAGGTTCCACAAGTTGATGGTGGAAACCGACAGGGATTGAGAAAATTAAGAATAAAATGAATGACATGCGTGCAAGGGAATCAGAGAACATTTTTCCGCCAATAATTTTCGGAATAATTGCATACCAAATCATATATGCCGGTAATAACCAGAAATATACGAGCGGGTGGCCGAAATACCAGAATAATGTTCGGCTTACAAGTACGTTAATACGGTCAACGTAACCTAATGACCAAGGAATAAGTTGGAATAATACAGTTGCAGCTACACCTAGCGAGCAAATAAGCCATAACACCATGTTAACAACAGACATGAACGTAAGCAACGGACTTACTTGACCAGGATGAGCTTTTTTCCATTTAGCATAGTGAGCAAACATCGCAAATCCGCTCACCCAGCTACCGACGACAACAAGTGTTAAACCAATATAAAAGCCTGCATGTGCTTGTAGCGGTGCATAAAATGTATATAAAACAGAAGCTTCACCAATTAAAATGTAAAAGGCAGTAATCGCTGTGCCGATTGTCATGAGCCAAAAACCGACCCATCCCCAAAATCGTACGCGATCAGAAAGCGTTCCGGCCGTACGACTGACAGCTGCAAATTGGAAACCAATGATAAAAAATGTAGTTAAAACAAGTCCGAGTAATACACCGTGAGTTGTCAAAATCGTATAATAGCTAATGCCTGCTGGCAATTCAAATTTTCCAGAGCGCACAAGCACCTGTAATAGACCGGCAAGTCCTCCTAACGCAAGTGCAACGAAAGCGACATAAATATGAGCCATTGCTAATTTGCCATCACGTGCATCTACTTTCCAAGTTTCGTTCATCATTGTTCAACCACCTTCACTTTCGCCGTCATTAAGTGGTGACCGGCACCGCAATATTCGTTACATAAAATTACATACTCACCGACTTTATCGAATGTTTGTGTATAACTACTTACATAACCAGGTTCAACCATCATATTTACGTTTGTTCCCGCCATTTCAAATCCGTGAATGACGTCTTTTGTTGCTACGTTAATCGTTACTTTCGCCCCTTTTGGGATTTCTACTTGATTTGGTGTATACGCAAATGCAGAAGCAACGATATTTAGTTGATATTCGTTATCTCCCGTTTTTACAAGTCCTGGTTTATCAAAAGGTGGTGTTTGATCGACTTTTTCTGGATCGATCGTTGTTAAACAGCTTGGTGGCTGTGTTCCTTGTGCGAATGCACCAACCCCTAAGACAGCTAAAAATACGAATAATGAACCTATGCCGAAAAACAGCCAAATTTTTTCATATTTATGCATGTGCATAACGCCCTGTCTCCTTTCTCTATAAACGATTCAAAAACAAGAAATATACGCTTACCCACGTGAAAATGAGGAAAAATCCCAAAAACAAAACAGAAGCGAGCGTTCCTTTTAATGGAGGTTCTTTCTCTACTTTTGTTTTTGGTGTGTTTGTGTTTAATTGAGTTTTCATTTGCGCTCCTCCTTTCCTTAATAAACCTTAATTAGAAATGTATACACTTACATCATACAAAACAATTTGCGAAATGAAACGTTTTCCTAGTACATTTCACAAATTGTTCATTCGTTACTTTACCATCATCATAACCGTAAAAATAAGGAGTAGCTGTGACTTTTGTCACATGAATTTTGTGAGGTTGTGAAAAAAATGTGAAATATTTAGAAAAAGATGGTTAAAAAATAAAAAGAAGCTCACAAACGCAAGCTTCTCTTCGTCCTCATTCGTTATCAATTGTTAGAATAAGCTGTAATTCCCCCTTGCTTTCAAAGTGAATGGGCACACGAAATGCTTTATCAAAACCATAAATTTTTGTTTGACCAACGAGAACAGTAGGAGGAGTAATATCGATTGTAATTCCGTTTTGAGATACGATCGTCGCTAAGTTTCCTGCAATCATATTACCAAGTTCACCAGTAAACGATTCGAGCATTTCACCCTCTAAAGGCATACCGAACATCGTTTCTCCGATACTTCCAAACATCGTTTCATGCCCTTCAATCATAAGACGTCCGCGTAAGTCTCCGGTCATTCCAATCAATACACTAATGGACGTTTGGGTGAAAGGCTGTGTAAATAATGAAGGTTTGTCAATTGTCATCGTTAGTGGGATGACAGAACGAATCGACTCGATCGTTCCATTTAAAATCGTTGTAATTTTTTCACCTAAAGCCATAAAACGACCCCCTTTTTTTCTTCATCATAACAAATTTTTCACTTCAATTACATCACTTTTCGACGAATCCAGACAAAGAAAACATAAAAAACATAGTGACGAAACAATAAATTGCGTTATAATGAAAGTGCACAACAACATACCTCCTTTCAAAACGTCGAAAGCTTTCCTCCTATTGTCGTGAGGAAAGCTTTTTTACTTAATATGTATAAAATTTCTTTATCAGAAAAATATTATCAATAATGAAAGGAGGGAAATGTATGCCGAGCATCATTGCAGTGGAATTAGCTGAACTTCCTTATCGCGTTTCGCAAAAAGAAGTGATGAATGCCATAAAACGTATGTTTCAACATCGTTACGAACATATTGACCGTCTATTATGCATTTTTGAACACGACCATATTCAGTCAAGAACGTTTGTACAACCACTAGATTGGTATATGACAGAGCACTCATTTGCTGAAAAAAACGCACTGTATATTGAACATGCCGTTCGATATGGGAAAGAGGCAATCGAACGTTGTTTACAGAGCGCCAATATTCATTTTGAAGATATTGAAGCCATCTTTTATATTTCGACAACTGGGATTGCTACACCGAGCATTGAGGCGAGAATAATGAACGAGCTACCTTTTTCGATACATACGAAACGCATTCCTATATGGGGACTTGGATGTGCAGGGGGAGCAGCCGGCATTGCTCGCGCGGCAGATTATTGTCGGGCATATCCAAAAGCGAAAGTGCTTGTCCTTTCGATAGAATTTTGCAGCCTAACCTTCCAACTTGACGATGTGTCAAAAAGCAATCTTATTGGCACATCACTATTTGCTGATGGAGTAGGTTGTGCGTGTGTTGTAGGAGATGATGTGCAGTTGCGAAGTATAGCTCCACAGGTGATCGATATGCAATCGATGTTTATGCGTAACATGGAAGATGTCATGGGGTGGGATATAAAAGATAAAGGGTTTTACGTTGTGTTTTCTAGGCATATTCCGACTATTATTCGTCAATCGATTGGTGGAATGGTAGAATTGTTTTTACGGAAAAATGGGTTTGACGTTTCGCAAATTGAACATTTTGTTGTACATCCAGGTGGTAAAAAAGTGCTTGATGCTTATCAAGATAGTTTACATATAGATGAAAATAAGTTAACTTACGCGATTCATGTTTTACGGGAGTACGGAAATATGTCGTCTGTGACTGTGCTTGCTGTTTTACGGCGTTTTTTACAACAGTCTATCACTCAACAACATGGCTTAATGATGGCGATGGGGCCTGGATTTAGCTGTGAGCTTTTATTGTTAAAATGGGGAGAAAAATCATGAAATGGAGCGTGTTTTTCTTTTTAATTGTTCAGCGATTTGTTGAGTTGTACTGGGCAAAAAGAAATGAACGATGGATGAAGAAGAGAGGAGCAAAAGAATTTGGACAACATCATTATAAATATATCGTTTGTATGCATAGTTTATTTTTTGTTTCGCTTTTGCTGGAAGGGAGGAAGAAACGCGAACCGACTTTATGGTCATTTTTGTTTAACATATTTATCATTTTACAACTGTTTCGCTTTTGGATCATCGCTTCACTTGGACGGTGTTGGAATACGAAAATTATTGTATTGCCAAATACAGAACGGATACAGAAAGGGCCGTATCGATGGTTTCGACATCCCAATTATTTTGTTGTTGTCCTTGAATTTATTATTATTCCCCTTATGTTTCAAGCATATTGGACGGCTTTCATATTTACAGTATGGAACGCGCACCTTTTATCGATCCGTATTCGTGTGGAGGAACAGGCGCTACGTTTATTAAAATCCCCTCATAAGTAGGGGAATTTTTATGTATTTTTTTTGTGAACTACAGTAAAATGAAGGTAGATTTTTTAAAAGGGGTATGGGGAAAAATGCAAAAAACACAAACAGAACCGTTGCAACAATGGATATACCGCTTAATTGCACTTCATGATCAATTTGTTGAGATAGGCGACACAGTGCAAGCTAAAAAAACAAAACAATTAATTAAAAAAGCGTATGATGGGGAGTTTACGATTGCTTTTTGTGGTCATTTTTCTGCTGGAAAGTCCAGTTTAATTAACGAATTGATTGGGGCTCCGCTTTTACCATCTAGTCCAATTCCAACGAGTGCAAATCTTGTCAAAGTAAAAGCGGGGAAACCGTATGCGCGCGTATATTATAAAGCTAGTGAGCCGATTGAATATGTTGCTCCTTACGATTACGAAGAAGTAAAAACGTTTTGTCGAGACGGTGATACTATCGATATGATTGAAATTAGCGATGAAACAGATGCGATTCCGAGTGGAATTGTACTGATGGATACACCGGGTATTGATTCGACAGATGATGCTCATCGCTTGGCGACAGAGTCTGCTCTTCATTTAGCGGATGTTGTATTTTATGTGATGGATTACAACCATGTCCAAGCGGAAATGAACTTCGAGTTTACAAAACGGTTATCGCAGTATGGAAAAACGATATACTTAGTTGTGAATCAAATTGATAAACATCGTGAAGAAGAGCTTCCGTTTTTACTGTTTGCTCGCTCGGTGGAAGAAGCGTTTCAACAGTGGGGAGTTGCATTTGAACGCATTTTTTATACGTCGCTGAAACAAAAGAAGCATGTATATAACGAGTTTGAAGCATTAAAACAACTATTACAGTCGCTTTTTGGCGAGAAAAATAAGCGACTTCAACAAAGTATACATATTGCGGTCGAGCAAATGATTGATAACCATATGCAAGTAGTGATTGCGCAACAGGAAGAAGAAGAACAAAACATTCGTCAATTGCTTTCGTTCAATAATGAACAGGAACTTTTGAAAAAGATCGAAGAAATAGAGCAAACGATTAATGACATAAAGAAAACATGGTCAACCGCTAAGCAACAGGTTGAACAGCAGCTAGCAACAACATTAGATAACGCCTACATGATGCCTTATGAAACGAGGGAGTATGCGCGTGCCTATTTAGAAGCATGTCAACCTGATTTTAAAGTCGGCTTTTTATTTACAAAGAAAAAAACCGAGGAAGAACGAGAAAAAAGATTGAGTGCTTTTTATAAAGATTTACATAAAAAAATTGAAAGTCAGTTGGAATGGCACATTCGTGACTTGTTGAAACGGTTTTACGAGCAATATGATATCCGTGATCATGAATTGTTACATCACATTCAACAATTAAAAGTTCCATTTTCTAAACAATGGCTTGTTGAACAGAAAACGAATCAACCGCTTGTAACAGGAGATTATGTGTTAACGTATACGAACGATATAGCAACCGAAATCAAACGGCTATATCGCGACGTAGCCCTTCAAGTAGTGGATCAAATGATTAACAAAGGAAAAGCACAACAACAATTAGCCATGTATGAGCAACAACTTGCACAGCTCACGGAGGAACATTCGCGTTGGGAACGATTAAAACAACTTGCGCGTCAACGTGAACATACGCGTCAACAGTTGCGAAAAACTGTTGAAACAGCAATGCCACTAAGCGATGAAGCCGTTTATCCGTTTATTCACGAGACGTTTATGATGCGAGAAAGCAAACGAAAGACAGAAGAAGTTTCCCGTGCGAACGAAAAGATACAAGAAGAACATCCAATTCCACCAGCACAAACGACGAGCGAGACGGTTGAACAAATGATTGAAAAATTGCGTACGGTTAGCCAAATGATTGCTCCGATTGAAGGATTGAAACAATTAGCGAAAGAAATGAACGAAAAGGTTCGGCAGCTTCAACAACGGACGTTTACGATTGCCCTATTCGGAGCTTTTAGTGCTGGAAAATCTTCGTTTGCAAATGCGTTAATTGGCGAACACGTCTTACCTGTTTCGCCACATCCAACAACGGCGACAATTAATAAAATTGTTCCACCAACAGATGAGCATCCACATGGAACAGTTGTCGTACAAGTGAAAACGGAGCAACAGCTTTTAAACGATTTGCAACACTCTTTGCGTTTTTTCGGTATACAAGTTCACTCATTACAAGAGGCGATTGAAGAAAGCGCAAAGGCGATTTGCAATCACCATGTTGAAGCAAAAGAACGCGTACATTGGGCGTTTTTACAAGCCGTTGTGCGTGGGTATGAACAAATGAAAGAAAAGCTTGGACACTTGCTTACGATTTCACTTGAGCAATTTCGCGAATATGTAGCGAATGAAACGAAATCGTGTTTTGTTGAATGGATTGAGCTGTATTATGATTGCCCATTAACTCGTGAAAACATCATTCTTGTTGATACACCAGGGGCAGATTCTGTCAACGCTCGTCATACAGGGGTCGCATTTAACTACATTAAAAATGCCGATGCGATTTTCTTTGTCACATATTATAACCATGCGTTTTCAAAAGCGGATCGCGAATTTTTAATTCAGCTTGGTCGGGTAAAAGATACGTTTAGTTTAGATAAAATGTTTTTTATTATTAATGCAGCTGATTTAGCTCATACAACAGAGGAATTACAAGCCGTTGTTCACTATGTGAAAGATCAGCTTTTACAATTTGGTATTCGTCATCCTCGTCTTTTTCCATTATCGAGTAAATGGGCGCTTGCCGAAAAGAACGGGGAAACATTCAAACATGACGTATTATCGAATTCAGGAATGAGCACGTTTGAGCAGGCATTTTATCCGTTTATTCATCAAGAAATCGGTTCATTAGCGATAGCTTCCGCTCGTTTACAAATGAAACAAGCGCACAAACGGTTAGCAGAATATATTGCGGAAGCAAAACAAAGCGATGATATAAAGCGCAAGAAGCTACAAACATTGCAACAAGAGCAACAACAGCTTGAGCGGATTATCGAACAATACGAAACAAATCATGACATTCATGCAATCGAACAAGAATTGAACGAGTTAGTTTATTACATTCAACAGCGCGTTTTTTTCCGTTTGCCAGATTGGTTTAAAGAGTCGTTTAATCCGTCCGTTCTTCATGATCGACAAGCAAATATAAAAAAAGTGTTACAATTATGTTTAGACGAATTGTTGTATTCCATTGGATTTGATTTGGCACAAGAAATGCGGGCGACTAGCTTGCGAATGGAAGCATTTATAAGCAAACGTTATGATCTTCATTTTATGGCGTTAGAGAAACAGTGGAAGGAAGTTCATGATCTCATTGTAACAAAAGTGGATCTTCCTGTTTTTCCAACATTGGAATTTCCGCTTGCTTTTGAACAACTAGAGCGCAGCATATTTAAACAAGCGCTATCGTTGTACAAAAATGCGAAATCATTTTTTGAAAAAGATGAAAAGCGATTGATGAAAGAGCAATTAGAACGACAATTACACGAGCCGGTTGCAACGTATATAAATGAACAAAAACAACGCTTGCTTGCGCACTATACAAAACAATGGAATACCGTTATTGAGCGGCTTCATTGTCATATGTGTGAACAGATGAATGAACATTTTGCTGGTTTGCTTTCGGCATTAACCGCTCAAGCATCAATAGATGAATTGCAACGCATTTATGATATGATTGGAGGAATGAATGATGAGTGAAGTTCATCAAGCAATTACAGCGCATTCACAAAAACAACACGCACTCGTTCGAGCATTTGTCGAGCTAGATTTGAAACGGGAGATGTATATTGAAGAAGCAGTTGCTTTATGTCAACGAGGAGAGTCATTTTCTGTACACAAGATTAACGAAGTGACAAAACAAATAAATGAACTAGCGAAAAACGGAATCGTACCACAACGAAAATATGTGACGGTTGACATGGTAAAGGAATATGTCCAAAAATTAAATAATCAATCATCGTAGTGTAAAACGTCCCGTTCGTGCATACTATTCGTGTACGAAAAGGAGGGTGTGAAACAATGGGACGAACAAAATTAGGAAACGCAAATGCACAACGAAACAATAACGCCAAGCAAAAAAATGACTTCAATAACGAATTTGCTTCATATGCTGAAGTGGAAGTAACAAAAATGAGCAATGAACACAAAAATATTCGATAAGGCGCACATGCGCCTTTTCTTATGAGATGATAAATAGAAGGGTAGGTATGTTGATGAAAAAGTGGTTTGCCATCATGGTTTTATTTAGTTTTTTTGCATATATGCTTTGGGAACATATGACGGAAAGACAAACGATAGAAACCGGTATTCATGTAGGAATGAAGGCTCCTGATTTTTCCTTACAAACAACCGACGGGAAAACGGTTCAACTTTCACAACTGCGCGGAAAAGCGGTTATTGTGAATTTTTGGGCGACGTGGTGTCCGCCGTGTCGTGCAGAAATGCCAGATATGCAAACATTTTATGAACGGTATGGTCAACAAGTAGAAATTTTAGCTGTAAATGTAATGGTGAGAGATTCACAAGAAAAGGTACGTGAGTTTATTAAAGATTACCGTTTAACGTTTCCAGTTGTATTAGATGTTGATGGCGATGTGATGAAACAATATGACATTCAACCAATTCCCACATCGTTTATTATCGACCACCAAGGAATTATTCGTGAAAAACAAATTGGTCCCATGTCATACGAACAAATGGTGCGATATGCAGAAAAATGGGGGAAATAGCCGAGGCAGTCGGCTATTTTTTGTATATTTTTCATTATGTTTGGAAAAGATAGAAAAAAACAAAAAGTAGGTGAATACGTGATGCGGAAAATAAGAAAACGAACATTTGCAGAGCTAGTACTGGAAAATAAGCGACAGTTATTGAATGATGTACGTGCATTAGAAAAATTGGAAGAGAAAATGGAATCACGCTGGCTTCATAAAGCAGAGTAATGTGGTCATACTACAGGGGAGAGGGGGGTGAAAAATGGGTAATCCAAAAAGTAATCAACAGCCATTTGTGCCGCAACATATTGGAACGAAACCGAGAGCAGCCGGCGGCAATAAAGGAAAGCAAATGCAAGATCAGTCTGGTCAACATCCACAAGTGATTCAAACGAAAGGGGAATAATAAGGGCGAATGTTCGCCCTTATTATAGTTTACATAATTTTTTTATGATAAACAAAATAATATGTATAACGTCAAAAAAAACGTACACGATAAAGGGTGTACATTTTTATTTTGATAAGGAGGATGATCAAATGAAGCCTAATCATGATGACCGTCGCGATAATGTAGAAAAGTTACAACACATGGTACAAAACACGATCGAAAATATTGAGAAGGCAGAAGAAACAATGGCATTCGCTAGTCCAGAGGAGCGTGAAAAAATTAGAGAAAAAAATCACCGTCGCGAAGAGGCAATTGAAGCGATGCGAGCGGAAATTAAAGATGAGGCAAAAGCGCGAGAAAATGGATATGAATTATAAAAGCCGCATACGTGCGGCTTTTTGTATGTCTTCTTTTGTTTCGTTATAAGTGTGGATTTTCTGCTTTCCTCATGTTTATGGTAAAATGGTGATAAAGTATCGTCATTTTGGAGAGTGAGAAAAATATGATCATTTCGCAAAAAGAGATTGAGGTTCGTTATGCAGAAACAGATCAAATGGGGATTGTCTATCATGCCAATTACTTAATTTGGCTAGAAATAGGACGAGCTCATTTTATTCAACAGCTTGGTTTTCAATATGCTGACATGGAGAAGCAGGGAATTGTGTCCCCAGTTATAGATTTACAAATCTCTTATAAAAAACCGTTACGATACGGAGAAACAGCCACAATCAAAACATGGGTGGAATCATATGATGGTATTCGAGTTATTTATGGGTATGAAGTATTAACCCCAACGAATGAAATCGCGGCAACAGCAACTTCGAAACATGTTTGTGTAACGAAAGAAACGTTTCAACCTGTTTTAATTAGAAAATATTTTCCTGATTGGCACGAAGCGTATGAACGCGCAAAAAAGAGATAAAAGCGGGAGAGCCCGCTTTTATCTATATATAAATACCGGTTCGTTTTGTTTTTCATCAAACTCAATATGTAAATCGTGACCATCAAAATACCACATATCGTTTTGTTCGATAAAAAAGATGATGCCCTCTTTTTCTAACGTTACGGCTACAGCGATTGGTTCTTCCTTATTCACTCCTAGAGAAAAGCCTTTTTGTACATTGCTACATCCACCATATCGAGCGAAAAAACGAACATAGTCCCCACGCTGTAATTGGAGTTCTTCTTTATACCACTGAAACGCTCGATCACACATGTATATGTTCATTATGTTCACCGTCCTTCACCAATGATTATAAAAGAACGAGAAGCATTTTTCTATTTTTGAATACTCGATTCAAGAAAAAATAAAAAAGGAACTATACAAATGGTGGCAAAACATGTATCATTAATCCGTAATGATTGTGAGAGCGAAAGGAGTGACAGTTCCGTTATGAGCAGGGCGAACACGAATGAACCAGAACCAGCAATAATAGGGGAAGTAGCTTCGTTTTTTGGCGCTGGAACGTACTGCTCACAAACGAAACAGGCGCTCCAACGACAAAAAAGTGGCGCTTACCTCTTGTAGAGAAGATAGGGGGAGTTACGCCATGATGAACATTTATTTATCAAATGATCAAGGAAAATTAGAGGAAATTCATGAGCTCAAAAACGGCTGTTGGGTAAACCTCGTTTCTCCAACAGAAAGTGAAATTCGCTATATCGCAGAGCATCTTAATATTCCGATTGACTCGATTAAAGATGCACTAGATGATGAAGAGCGATCACGCATCGAAAAAGAAGACAACCATGTGCTCATCATCGTTGACATTCCGATTATTACGTACGATGAGGGAAACATTCCAACATATGAAACCATTCCAATTGGAATGATTATTACAAACACCTGTTTTATTACTGTTTGTCTTCAAGAAAATCCAATTTTTGAGGAGTTTACAAAAAATAAGGTGAAGCATTTTTATACGTATATGAAAACGCGTTTTGCGTTACAAATGTTATATATGATTTCTACGTATTACTTAAGATACTTAAAGCAAATTAATCGAAAAACAAGCGAAATTGAAAAACAGCTGCATCAATCGATGCAAAATAAAGAGTTGTTTTCTTTACTCAGTTTAGAAAAGAGTCTCGTTTATTTTACGACATCATTAAAAGCAAATAATATCGTGATGGAACGGTTACTTCGTTTAAATTATTTGCGGATGTATGAAGATGACCAAGAATTGCTAGAAGATGTCATTATTGAAAATAAGCAAGCTATTGAGATGACAGAAGTATATAGTAGCATTTTAAGTGGGATGATGGATGCATTCGCTTCCGTCATTTCAAATAATTTAAACATTGTTATGAAATTTTTAGCTGCAATTACAATTGTCATCTCCTTCCCAACGATGGTGACAAGCTTTTATGGGATGAATGTTCCGATCCCATATCAAGATAAGCCGTATGCGTATTTAGTTGCTTTAAGTATTTCTTTCGTTCTTTCGAGTATTACGGCGTTTGTTTTTTGGAAGAAACGTTATTTTTAAAAGGACGGTATGTACCGTTCTTTTTTTGTGTCTTAAATAAAAACGAACATTATATAAAAAATAAATTAAAAAAGATCGTTTTTTATTGACTGTTTGTGTGCTATTTAGTATATTAACATTCGGAAAATGGAAGGTGAGGGATGAATGGTGAACAATCGTTACGATGTGATAGTTGTTGGAGCAGGTCCAACGGGAATTTTTACTTGTTATGAATTAACATTAAAACTACCAGGAGCACGTGTGTTACTAGTTGATAAAGGGCACGATATTTATAGACGAAATTGTCCAATTTTGCAGAAGAAAATTGAAAAATGTCCGCCACCGGTTGGAAAAAAAGATTACGCAGGTTGTTTACCTGCTTGTTCGATTACAAATGGATTTGGAGGAGCAGGGGCTTATTCAGATGGTAAGTTTAACATTACGAGCGAGTTCGGTGGATGGATGACAGATTATTTGCCTGATTCGACGGTGTTACAACTTATTCGCTACGTGGACGAAATCAACTTGAAGCATGGTGCTACGCATACGTTGACTGATCCGCTTACAGATGAAGTGAGAGAAATTGAAAAGCGCGCTTATGCAGCTGGATTAAAATTGTTACGCGCACAAGTTCGTCATCTTGGTACAGAACAAAATTTAGAGATTTTAAAGAGCATATACGAATATTTGCGTACACACATTGATATGATGTTTAAAGAAGAAGTGAGCGATATTTTGACGGAAAAAATAGATGGTACAAGTCGTGTGAAAGGAATTCAATTAAAAAACGGAGATATGCTCTATGCTGATCGTGTCGTCATCGCCCCAGGACGTGATGGCTCAGCTTGGTTAACGAATATATTGAAACGACGTGGATTGAAAATGATCAACAATCAAGTTGATATTGGTGTACGTGTCGAAACATCTAACGTCGTTATGGAGGAAATTAACACACATTTGTACGAAGGGAAGTTCATTTTTAATACATCCGTCGGGACACAAGTTCGGACGTTTTGCAGTAACCCTTCTGGTCATGTTGTTGTTGAAAACCATTCTGGCATTATGCTTGCAAACGGTCATGCGTATAAAGATCCGAAACTAGGAAGCAATAATACAAACTTTGCGCTTCTCGTTTCTCATAAATTTTCAGATCCGTTTGATCAACCGAACGAATACGCTCATCAAATTTCTCGCTTAGCCAATGCATTATCTAACGGTGGTATTATTGTGCAAAAATACGGAGATATTTTAAAAGGTAGACGCTCAACAGAAAAACGGATTAAAGAAGGATTCATCGAACCAACGTTAAAGGAAGCGGTTCCAGGAGATTTAGGTCTCGTTCTTCCTTACAATACGATGAAAAGTTTAATTGAGATGACAGAAGCATTGAACTATGTCACCCCAGGTATTGCGTCAGAACATACACTTTTTTACGGGGTAGAAGCAAAATTTTATTCTGCCCGTCCAAAGTTAAGTGAACGTTTTGAAACGGAAATTACAGGACTATACGTTGGGGGAGACGGTGCAGGAATTACACGCGGTCTGGCGCAAGCGGGGGCATGCGGGGTATGGATTGCGCGACATATTGTAGAAACGTATAGCTAGCGAGCTAGTCTCGCTAGCTTTTCTTTTGTTAACATATATAAAAATAATGTTGACATAAATTTATTGATCGAATACGATTATTGGTAATTAGAAGTAAAAGGGGGAGAATAATGGATTGGTTATCGTTAGCAGATCGTGTATTAGATGGGGGAGAAATTACAGACAATGAGGCACTTGCTATATTAAATTGCCCCGATGATGAGCTGTTACTATTACTTCAAGGCGCTTATCGCATTCGGAAAACGTATTACGGAAATAAAGTGAAATTAAATATGATTATGAATGCAAAGTCGGGATTATGCCCTGAAAATTGTGGATACTGTTCCCAATCTTCTATATCAACTGCTTCAGTTCCGACATATAAAATGGTAAATAAAGATACGATTTTACAAGGAGCCAAGCGAGCGTATGAAGCGAAAATAGGAACATACTGCATTGTTGCAAGTGGAAGAGGTCCGAGCGATAAAGAAATTGATATTGTTGCATCTGCAGTGAAAGAAATTAAAGAAATGTATGGTTTAAAAGTATGTGCGTGTCTAGGAATATTAAAGCCAGAACAAGCGTTGCGCTTAAAGGAGGCGGGTGTCGATCGCTATAACCATAACATTAACACATCTAAAGAACATCATCCTCGCATTACGACTTCCCATACATACGATGACCGGGTACGTACGGTAGAAACGGTCAAGGAAGTAGGGATGTCCCCATGTTCAGGTGTGATCATCGGTATGAAAGAAACAAAACAAGATGTAATTGCTATGGCGAGGAGTTTAAAAGCGCTAGATGCGGATTCGATCCCTGTAAACTTTCTTCATGCGATTGATGGAACGCCGTTAGAGGGGACAAACGAATTACATCCGCGCTACTGTTTAAAAGTGTTGGCATTATTTCGATACACTAACCCTACGAAAGAAATTCGTATTTCTGGAGGCAGGGAAGTAAACTTACGTAGCTTACAACCACTTGGTTTGTATGCTGCGAACTCCATCTTTGTTGGTGATTACTTAACGACTGCCGGACAAGAAAAACACGCTGATTTTCAAATGCTCGAAGATTTAGGATTTGAAATTGACTTTGCTCCAGCATCTTATGCGAGATAAAAAAAGCCGACGTTGTGTCGGCTTTTTTATCTATACATATAATATTACTAATTACGATGCTCAACATTGGAGTGAAGTTCATGTGATATCACGAAAATTTGAAAATGAGCGATTGCGGCGAAAACAAGAAGAAAAAGAGATTATTGACGGTTTATTAGATATTTACAACGACTATAAATGGTTGTATGAATGGTTTGGTGACGAACGGTATGAACAGATGATGAAGCAAGTCGTTGGACAACTAAAAAAGTTTACTCAACGGAAACGACGCGAATAACGCTATATACATTGCCATAACAAATATATGAAATATGGAATACAAAAAAAGAATACGATGCAAAATAATGCATTCGTGATCGTTTCCATCCATTGATCAATTCGTTCGTCCATAAGCTTGTCCTCCGTTCCTTTTTACTTTCAACGTATGTGCACATAGCAGCAAATATACATAAAAACGGATGACATAAATGAATCATTTTTTCATAACATAATACAAAGGGGGCGATGTTGTGAAAGAAATTGAAGTCGTTATTGATACGGAAGAAATTGCGGAGTTCTTTTACAATGAACTTGTTCGGCGAGGCTTTGTCCCAACAGAGCGTGAAATTGAGGAAATGGCAGATATTATGTTTGATTATTTGATCGAAAAATGTATTATTGATGAAGAAATAATTGATGAATAAAACGGCGGTTGTTCCGTCGTTTTTTATTTGAAAGTTGAAACATTTTTCTTTTTTATTCGTAAAACATGTAGAATGAAAAATAATGGGAGGTTGTTTTATGGGACTATTTAATAAAGTTTTAGCAAGTATTGGTATCGGGGCAGCAAAGGTGGATACGAAGTTACACGAGTCACAATTATCACTTGGTGAACGCATCACGGGAGTTGTGGAGGTGACAGGAGGAAATATAGACCAACAAATTGATGATATATATTTGTCTCTTTGTGCTACATATACAAAAGAGGTAGATGATCGAAAAGTAACGAAACAAGCAATCATTGAAAAGTGGAAAATTGCCCAGTCTTTTGTTATTCACGCCGGGGAAAAGAAACAATTTCCGTTTTCTTTTTCTCTTCCACTTGATACGCCCATTACAGTCGGAAGAACGAGAGTATGGTTACACACAGGACTTGACATAAAAAATGCGATCGATCCAACAGATGAAGATTATATTCGCGTTCAACCAACTACAGTCATGAATGCAGTATTTCAAGTGATGGAAAACTTAGGATTCCGTTTAAAAGAAGCCGAGTGCAAAGAGGCCGCTTATCATGTTCGTAAACGACTTCCATTTGTTCAAGAGTTTGAATTTGTACCGATTAGTGGTGAATTTCGTGGAAAGCTTGATGAAGTGGAAATCATCTTTTTCCCACATGCACTAGGTGAATGTGAATTGCTTATGCAAGTCGATCGACGGGCTCGTGGGTTAACTGGATTATTTGCAGAGGCACTTGATTTAGATGAAACATTTATCCGCGTCACCATTCATGAGCAGCATATTCAAACATTACAAGCAGATCTTGCTTCCTTGATTCGACGATATGCTTAAAAGATTGGGAGCTCCCAATCTTTCTTTTTTGCGTAGAAATGTCGGAAGATTATATATATTCGACAAAAATAGTAAAAAAATGCAAAAGGAATCGACAAAACGAATCACTAATATGTTACGTAATGAAGAAAGGGAGTGGATGTTAGTGATTCGAATGTTTATGGGGAAAATATTAAAACCCACACAATGTTATGACGTAACGTTATTTCAAACTCCGCAATTTGGTCAAACAAAAGGATATCGACAAGTGTATCGACTGACGGTGGATGGGGAAGATCATGATGATGTATTGGCTGAAGTTTATCGCATGTTTAACGTCCCTGATTTAGTACCGAAAGATTATGAGGCGCGTTATGTTGGGACAGGTGACATTTTACTCATTGATGAAGGAAAGTACGGTCAATTTTTTTATCGTTTAAGTCCGGATGGATGGGAACGCATTCATCGCATGCATGTACGTTAAAAAATGTCTTTAAATGTTCACAAAATTGTGCTATATTGTATATAGACAATTAGCACAAGGTTAGAGTATCATAAAAAATTCCCCTTGTGCATGCAAGGGGATTATCTTTTTCGTCTATCAGCATTGTACTCTTTATCGTGTGCTTCAGCTTCAGCGATTAACGTTTCTTTTGGAACATGATTGTTTTTCTTCGGGCTATTGATGCGGTTGCGATGTTTTTTTCCCAATCGTAATCCTCCTTTACATGTAGTGACATCCATTAATATCGACAGGCTCATAAAAAATATACACATGGGGTGGGAAAAGCGATGTTTGCGTTCATCATTTCTTCGATTGTCGGCATTATTGCGATTTTTTGTTCATTGTTTATTAAGTTCGAGTTAGAGCGATTTATTGGAAGAAGAAAGAAAATTTTTTTACTCCATTTTGCAAACATTAGCATCACTAACGTTGTAATTGCAAGCGCTTACTATGTATTTAGTGGGATGTTCGAAACGAATGCACATCCATTTTACCTCATTTATTTAGCGTCTTTGGAAGCAATGTTACCGATTTATGTTGTTTGTTATTTAATATATGAGCATTACGAACAAGCGAAGAAAAAATATGTCGTAAGTGAAGATAAAAAAGTTTTATATGTAAAACCAAAGTATTTTCGGAAAATATCGTAACGAGGGGACTCCCCTCTTTTTTTATACATGAAAAACAAAGCTTTAGCGAAACATACAAGTGTGGTATAGTATATATGCAACGGTAAAGGTTAAAGGAGGATGTATATGAGCGTTCATATTGGTGCAAAAGAACATGAAATTGCGGATAAAATTTTACTTCCAGGAGATCCACTTCGCGCAAAGTATATTGCCGAGACGTTTTTAGAAGGAGCTACTTGCTATAATCAAGTTCGTGGTATGTTAGGATTTACAGGTACATATAAAGGACATCGAATTTCTGTTCAAGGGACAGGTATGGGAGTTCCGTCTATCTCTATCTATGTTACAGAATTGATGCAAAGTTATAACGTTCAAACATTAATTCGCGTTGGAACGTGCGGTGCGATTCAAAAAGATGTAAAAGTCCGAGACGTCATTTTAGCAATGGCATCTTCAACCGACTCACAAATAAATCGTATGACGTTCGGGGGAATTGATTACGCTCCAACGGCTAACTTCGACTTGTTGAAAACAGCATATGAAATTGGAAAAGAAAAAGGGTTGCAACTAAAAATTGGAAGTGTATTTACAGCTGACATGTTTTATAATGAAAATGCACAATTTGAAAAACTGGCACGTTACGGTGTACTCGCTGTAGAAATGGAAACGACAGCTCTTTACACGTTAGCTGCCAAGTTTGGTAGAAAAGCGTTATCTGTCCTAACGGTGAGCGATCACATTTTAACAGGGGAAGAAACAACGGCTGAAGAGCGTCAAACGACATTTAATGAAATGATCGAAGTCGCACTTGAAACAGCGATTCGTCAATAAGATTCGTCAATAAAAAATGAAAGCTCTTGCGGAAGGCACTCCGCGGAGCTTTCTTCTATTCGTGAGGGAGAAAAATGAAAAAATGGATATGTTGCTGTTTAATTATAGTTAGTGGATGTCAACCATTTGGATCACTTGAGCAAGAACAACAACCGTCTAAGCCCCCCGTACAAGTTGAAGAGCCATCTTCTAAAACACCGATACCATCTTCTGAAACGAAGGAACAAGAAGAGCTTGTACTTGAAGAACGATTTTGGAATCAAATCGAAGTACAAAATGGGGTAAAAGTCATCATGAATCCAGATAATGTGCTAGCTTTAGTAAATAAAGAACAGCAATTACCAGCTGACTACAAACCAGCTGATTTAGTCATTCCAAACGTTCCGTTTACGTTTAAAGAAACGAATATCGAAAAACGCCACATGCGTTCGGAAGCTGCCAAGGCATTAGAAGAGCTATTTACAGCAGCGAAACAACAACAAATTGAGCTGTATGCTGTATCAGGATATCGTTCATATGAGCGGCAACAACAACTATTCGCATCCGAAGTTCAACGATTAGGGGAAGAGAAAGCAGTTGTTGCCGTCGCGATGCCCGGAAAAAGTGAACATCAAACAGGACTAGCGATCGATATTACAAGTCCAAATGTTCAATATGCCATTACACCCGCATTTGGTGACACACCGGAGGGACAGTGGGTAGCTCAACATGCACATGAGTTTGGTTTTATTATTCGCTATCCGAAAGGAAAGGAGCATATTACGAAATATCAATACGAACCTTGGCATTTGCGTTATGTTGGTAAAAAAGTGGCCAAAGTCATTTATGAGAAACAAATTACGTTGGAAGAATATTTTCAAATCGTAAAGAAAATATAAGTTTACACACATTTAAATACGCGATATTTTTCGAATACAAGGGCCAGTTTTCTAGAGATGTATATATATAATTCCGATCGATACACGGCGATTAGTGCTTGACGGAAATGCATTTGTTTAACAAATAAATCAATTTGTTGTTTGGCGTATTTTATCGCTTGATGTTGTGAAATCATTTGTTTTTTTATAATTTTTAATTCGATTTCTTTCAATAATGACAATGAAAAGCGAAGGATCGTTGCCTCTGTTTGATCGATAAATTGCGAAATCATCGTTCTCATTCCCCCTTCGTGCATATTTACAATTTTGAAATATACTTTACAATACATTAACATATTTTATTTAAAAAAAATGTCGGAATGTGCGGTGAATTTTCGACAAAAAAGGGAGCCACTGTGTGAAAGTGGCTCCCTTTTTATAACACAATCGCTGCAATCCATGCGAAAATAATGACAGGAATGTTGTAATGAATAAATGTTGGGACACATGTATCCCAAATGTGATGATGTTGACCGTCAACGTTCAAGCCTGATGTTGGACCAAGCGTGCTATCGGAGGCAGGTGATCCAGCATCACCAAGTGCACCAGCCGCACCAATAATTGCAATTGTTGCCATTGGGCTAAGTCCAAGCTTCATACAGAGTGGAACGAAAATTGTTGCGATAATCGGAACAGTAGAAAAAGAAGACCCAATTCCCATTGTGATCAGTAGTCCGACAATTAACATAAGCAATGCGCCAAGCGTTGCGTTATGGCCAATAAGTGAAGCGGCTTGTTCAACGAGTTTCTCAATGTGGCCAGTTTGTTTTAATACATTGGCGAAGCCTGAGGCGCTTAACATCACAAACCCAATGAACGCCATCATGCGCATACCTTCTGTTAATAGACGATCGCTCTCTGCTAAACGAATGCATCCGCTTAAATAAATGACGACGATTCCTGCAAATGCTCCAAAAATCATGGAATCGAGAGCAAGTTGTACGGTTAAAGCGATGATGACAGCAATAATCGCAAACCACACTCCGCGTTGTTGGAACGATTGAGTACCTTCACTTTCTAATTTTACTTGTTTATATGTGCGCGGTTTTCGATATGTGAAAAAAGCAAGGAGTAAACCAACGATCATTCCAAGTGAAGGTAAAAACATCGCTTTTGGAATATCTGATTTTGCAACGGCTAATCCACCTTGAGCCATATTTGATTGTACAATGTCATGAAAAATGGCTCCAAATCCGGTAGGTAGCCACATATAAGGCGTAATTAAGCCGAATGTAATGATTGATGCTACTAACCGACGATCCACTTGCAATTCATTTAAGACGTGCAAAAGTGGTGGAATCAAAATGGGAATAAATGCAATATGGATTGGGATTAAGTTTTGTGAAAAACAAGACATTAATAAAATGACAAGAAGAACAAGTGTTTTGGAATATTGTGTCCTTTTTTCTTCCCCTTGTTTTCCAACGATTTTTATAATGATATGAACAATGGCGTTCGGTAATCCTGTTTTCGAAATAGCAATAGCAAACCCACCTAACAAAGCATAACTTAAAGCGACTTCTGCGCTATTCCCCAATCCTTCTGAAAACACTTCAACTGTTTTAGAAAGGCTAAGATTTCCGATCCATCCTCCTACTAATGATGCGATTAGTAATGAAAATACAACGTTCATTCGTATTAAACTAAGAATGAGCATGACGAGTACTGAGACGACAACAGCATTCATGATGTGACCTCCACAAAATACTTTAGTTTGATAAATTGGTAGAGTGATGAAACACTAAACAATCTATCACATTTACCAATCAGCCGTCAACAATAAATTTGGTTAAACGCAATGTTATTGCATGTTCCCTAATGTTCTTCAATGAACCAATTTTGTTGCTATAGACCCACACAACATACGCCTGATACAATGTTAAAGCAAAAATGTTCAAGAAGTTGGTGAATATATGATGCAAATGAAACCAGAATTAGGGGCATGGGTAAGTATTGGCTCTTACATTGTTTTATCTTTAGCGAAGTTGTACGTCGGATATGTGTCAAACTCTGAAGCATTAAAAGCAGATGGATGGAATAACTTTACTGATATTCTTGGTTCGATTGCTATTTTAATTGGGTTGCTCATTGCGAAAAAACCGCGCGATGACAACCATCCGTACGGTCATTCACGCGCAGAACATATTTCGTCTTTAATTGCAGCATTTATTATGATGTCTATCGGTGTTGATGTGTTAATAAATGCAGCGCAAACATTGAAAGATAGAGAGTATGTTCAACCAGATTGGACAGCAGTATGGACAGCAGGTGCTTCCGCTATATTTATGTTTTTCGTATATATGTTTAATAAACGTTTAGCAATGGTGACAAATAGTCAGGCACTTGCTGCTGCAGCTAAAGATCATTTATCTGACGTGCTTGTTAGTGTAGGAACCGTCGTCGGTGTGGTTGGCGCTCAGTTACATATGCGTTGGCTTGACCCTGTTACTGCTTTTGTTATTGGATTTATGATTTGCAAGACAGCATGGGATATTTTTAGAGAAGCCTCCCATACGTTGACGGACGGTTTTGATGATGAAATGTTAAGGCGATATAAACAGGAAATTGAGCGTATTGACGGTGTGAAAAAAGTGGTTGATATTAAGGGAAGAATGTATGGCAATGAAGTAGTCATAGATGTTACTATTTGTGTTGCCCCGTATTTAAGTGTTGTAACAAGTCATGACATTTCCGATCAAGTGGAGCGTTTGCTTGAACAAAAATATGGTGTTGTTTATGCCCATGTGCATATCGAGCCATATGAACAAGACCATGTTTTTCGCGGGGAGTGAGATGAAGAAGGGAGTTGCAAAATGGAAAATAAAAAACTTGGCATGATTTATGCGTTGCTTGCTTATGTGTTGTGGGGGATATTGCCTTTATATTGGAAATTACTGCAACAGATCGGGGCAGAGGAGATTTTATCTTATCGCATTATTGCTTCCTTTTTGTTTATGATTGCGTTGTTACTTATTCAAAAAAGCTGGCCTACATTTTTGCATACATGTCGATTGTTATGGCAAGAAAAAAAACAGGCATTGGCTTTAATTATTGCATCATTTCTCATTAGTACGAATTGGTTTATTTACATATGGGCTGTCAATCATGATCATATGGTTGAAGCGAGTTTAGGATATTATATGAATCCATTGTTAAACGTATTATTAGGTGTCGTTGTATTAAAAGAACGTCTCTATAAATGGCAAGTCGTATCGTTTATTTTAGCAGCTCTTGGGGTTGTGGTTATGACGATTGAATATGGGAAAATTCCATGGGTTGCACTTTCACTTGCATGTAGCTTTTCGTTGTATAGTCTTGTGAAAAAGATTATTTCTGTTCATGCAACTATTGGCTTAACTGTTGAGACGATGCTTGCCACCCCTTTGGCGTTCATGTTTATTATTCATTCGTTTGGGCAGTCGCACGATGTATCTTTTTCATTTGCAACGATGCTATTACTTATGGGAGCTGGACCAGCCACCGCATTACCTCTTCTATATTTTGCTAAAGGAGCGCAACATATTTCACTGACTCTTTTAGGATTTTTACAATATATCTCGCCAACATTAAGTTTACTGCTTGGAGTGTTTTTATTTCATGAGCCGTTTACAAATGCTCATATATATGCATTTAGCTGCATTTGGACTGCGTTGATTTTATTTTCAATTTCTAGTACGTGGGAAAAACGAAGAGAAAAGTCATTAAACATGTAGCGCCTGTCTTGTGAACAGGCGTTTTTTTTCACCCATTTTTTTAAAAACTATAACGTTTTACTCAGCGATTGAATAGGTTGTTAGTACAAGAAGGAGGTGTCAAAAGATGAGTGGAGGACATCATCATGGCGGTGGCTTTGCGTTAATTGTTGTATTGTTTATTTTGTTAATCATTGTTGGTAGTGCTTATATTGGTGGCTGGGGATATTAATCAAACAATCAACAAAGGGGGAAATACGTTATGTACGGATATGGCTATGGATATGGTTACGGTTATCCAGTATACGGAAAAACATTCGTGCTCATCGTCGTGCTCTTTATCTTGCTTATTATCGTTGGTGCAGCTTGGTGCTAAAAGCAAGAGGGGTTTCCCTCTTGCTTTTATACATGTTTCCATTTTTGTCGCAAACGTATAAATAACAAAATGGCACCAGAAGCTAGACCTACAATCAAACCTAGCCAATATCCGAACGGTCCAGCGGTTGTATAACGTGCTAGTTTATATCCAACAGGCAAACCGACTAACCAATACGATATGAGTGCGATAAAAAATGGAAAGCGAACGTCTTTATATCCGCGTAGTGCTCCCTGAATAGGAGCGGCAACGGCATCAGAAAATTGGAAAAATAAAACATATAACAAAAATTGCTTCGTCCATTGCAACACATGTTTATCATTCGTATATAGGGAAGCGATCGTTTCACGAAATAACAATAGAGCGATAGAGGCAACAATAGCCATCGTAACGGCGAAAGCAATGCCAATCATGCAATAACGTTTTGCATGCCCCAAGCGATTGGCTCCCACTTCAAAGCCGACAATAATCGTTAAAGTGAGAGAAATGCTCAATGGAATCATGTATAAAAGTGAAGCAAAATTCATCGCTGCTTGATGGGCAGCGATTGCCGTTGTTCCGAATTCACTCATTAACAAGGTGACAGCTGAAAAAATGCTTGTCTCAAAAAAAATTGACAGTCCAATGGGTGTGCCGATCGACACTAATTGTTTCCAAGTAGAAAACGAAATGGGACTGAGTTTTTTTAGTATATTGTATGTGGAAAAAGGTTTACGAAAGCGAATGAGCAAAAATGCACATAACAATAAGCACCAATACGTTATGCTTGTAGCGTATCCTGCTCCTACTCCACCGAATGCAGGTACACCCCATCGTCCGAAAATAAATATATTATTCAATAAAATGTTTAATGGCAACGAGCATAGCGTTAACGTCATTGTAACTTTTGTTTGACCGAGAGCATCCATAAAGGATCGGAGAACGTAATAAATAAAAATTGGAACAATGCCAATACATAGTGCTTGTAAATATTGATAGGCAACGGTTTGCACACTGCTCTCAATATACATGTTTTCCAATAAAACAGGAACAAGAAAATAAATAATTGTCAACACAAAGCAGGCAAAGACGATCGCTACGTATACTGCCTGCTCAACTACTTTAGAAATATGTTTGTGTTCTTTCGCACCAAACGATTGAGAAACGATTGGGGTTAGACCCGTTAAGATCCCCCCAATTCCCGTAAATATAGCAACCCAAATGTTTGAGCCAATGGCTACACCTGCTAAATCAACAGCACTATATTTCCCAGTCATCGTCACATCAAAAAAGTTCATCATATATAAGCTTATTTGTGTGAGAAAAATCGGAAATAGTATATGTAAAAATTGTTTTATTTTCTCTTTTAACGTATATGTTTCTTTCATGGGTTCCTCCAAATGCATGCAAAAAATGTGGACAAACGATATTATAACACACCATTTTTATATATTCATAGATAACCCTCTTGCTTTTCATGTTAAGTTTTGTTACATTAAAAAAGTCGTTTTTTTATTTATTAGAACATCAGGTGAGGTGACGAATATGGAATTATTACAAACGGCTGTATCATTTTTAAACAACATATTATGGTCGTACGTTCTTATCGCTCTTTTAATTATCTTCGGTTTGTACTTTACATTCCGTACAAAATTTGTTCAATTTCGTTATTTCGGAGAAATGTTCCGTGTCATTACAGAAGGACCGGAGAAAACAGGTGGGATTTCTTCGTTACAAGCGTTTTTTATGAGTACAGCGTCTCGCGTTGGAACAGGTAACTTAGCCGGTGTAGCGTTAGCCATTTCTGTGGGCGGACCTGGTGCGGTATTTTGGATGTGGTTAATCGCTTTAATTGGCGGTGCATCAAGTTTTGTAGAGAGCACGCTTGCCCAAATTTATAAGGTTAAAGATGGAAAAAGTTATCGCGGTGGTCCGGCATATTACATTGAGCAAGGGTTGAAAAAACGTTGGTTAGGTGTATTATTTGCTATCTTAATTACGTTTTCATTTGGTCTTGTATTTAACTCTGTCCAAGCAAATACAATTACATTCGCATTTGAACATGCTTTTCAAATGGACCGGACAGTGATTGGTGTTGTACTTACAATTTTGACCGCATTTATTATTTTTGGTGGTGTGCATCGCGTGGCGAAAGCATCATCGATTATTGTACCAGTGATGGCTGGTTTATACTTATTAATTGCGTTTTATGTTGTACTTACAAATATCACCGAATTACCAGCGGTCTTTGCTTTAATTTTTAAAAACGCATTTGGTATCGAACAGGCAGTTGGTGGCGGATTCGGTGCAGCAATCATGATGGGAATTAAACGTGGATTATTCTCGAATGAGGCAGGAATGGGTAGTGCGCCAAACGCTGCAGCGACAGCAGAAGTTTCTCATCCTGTAAAACAAGGGTTAATTCAAACGTTAGGTGTATTTGTTGATACATTAGTTGTGTGTAGTGCCACGGCGTTTATGATTTTATTATCAGGCGATTACATGAAAGAAGGGCTCGATGGAATTACTTTAACGCAAACAGCGTTAAGCACACATATTGGTGAGTGGGCAAAAGGATTTGTTGCAGTAAGTGTATTTTTATTCGCATACAGCTCAATTATCGGAAACTACTATTATGGTGAAACAAATATTGAATTTATTCGTTCAAGTAAAACATCGTTGCTTATGTATCGTCTCGCTGTATTAGGAATGGTTATTTGGGGCTCTGTGTCAAGCATTCAAATCGTATGGGACTTAGCTGATTTATTCATGGCATTTATGGTAATCGTGAACTTAATTTCGATTTTCTTGCTCGGCCGAGTTGCCTTTGCTGCATTACAAGACTATATGTTGCAACGAAAACAAGGAAAAAATCCTGTATTTTACGCGCGGAATATCGGTGTAGATCATGAAGTAGAATGTTGGAAAGAAGAACAAATGAATTGGAAAAAAGAAGCGTAAAAATGAGGCTGCAATCATGCAGCCTCATTTTTTTGAATAAGCTGGTAGCTCAATAATAAAACATGAGCCGTGACCAAGTTCACTTTGCACACGCATCGATCCTTTATGAAGTTCAACAATTTTTCGCGACAAAGATAAACCAAGACCTGTTCCGGTAGTCTTTGTCGAAAAAAACGGATCAAAAACATGATGAATAATGGTCGGAGGAATTCCGGGTCCATTATCACGCACATAAATCTGAACAAGGTTATTGTGTAGTTTCGTTTCAATATTTACGCGTAATGATTTTTCTGTTTTTGCTTCAATGGCATTGCGAACTAAGTTAATGAACACTTGCAACAGCTGATTTTTATCAATGTAAACGACGTAATGTTGTAGTTTTTCATCTAGATGATAGGAAAGCTCTACATTATGGAGAAGCGCTTCACTTCTAAGTAAAAGATCTAAATCATGTTGAATGAATTCATTGATTTCAATCCATTCTGCTTTCACTTCACTTGGTTTTGCAATGTTTAAAAAGTCTGTAATAATATCATTTGCCCGATCGAGTTCAGGGATTAAAAGTTGATCAATAAGACTAACAATATGTTCAGGCAATTGTTCTTTTAAAAACTGCAAATATCCTCGCACAGTTGTTAGTGGATTTCGAATTTCGTGAGCAATTCCTGCAGCAATTCGCCCAGCAATCGCCAGCTTCTCTGCTTCTTTCATTTGATTTAGTGATTGAAACATACTAATGACACGTTTAATCGATCCATCTTCGTTATATAAAATGCGCGTATTAATGATTCCGTAATATCGATCAAGCACTTCGCAATTGTAAAGAGGTTGTTTTGTCCGCAACGTTTTTAACGTCATAATTTGCTCGTCTGGAATGTTTAGTAATTCCCGAATATGTTTGCCTATGATCTTATCCCGATTGACGCCAACATCGTTCGCGGCTTGCAAGTTACATAACGTAATGATCCCTTCAGCGTCAACAAAAACGATATGGTGAGAAACAAGATCAAAAATAGGAGCTAAAAATTGTTCCACTTGTTCAAACGGATAATCTTTTTGTAAATCAATATTCCATTTTAGAATCGGAGTTTGATTGTTATCCTTTTCTATTGTTTCAATTGTTGGAGAAAGTACATTTCTTTCCTTTTTCATTACTTTTCCAAGTGCATAATCGATGTATGAAAACGGAAAGTTAACGTGTTCAACAAAACGTTTATACAATGTGAGTTCTTCCTCAAGCTCATTTATTTTTTGTTTTAGTTTTTCATAACTTTCCATACTTTTAACTCCTCATTTTCACTATTCCTATGTTGAAGTTTAACGCAAAATAAATAAGTCGGCTAGTATGTAAAAAAAATTTTTATAAAACTATGTTCTAAATGAAAAATGTGATAAACCGAAATATAAATGAATAAGATGAGAAAGAAAAATAAGAAAGGGGAGAGAGAATGACACCTCAGTTTATGGCTTTCATTGACCCTTATGTTTATCAGACGTTGCAAACGATTAGGGGAAAAGAAATAGTGATTGAAACAGTGCGCGGAAATGTGCAAGGTACACTCCAAGACGTGAAGCCTGATCATATTGTGTTAAAAAGTAACGACACCCTCTTTTTTGTGCGTATACAACAAATCGTTTGGATTATGCCGAAATAAAAGGGGGAGACTAGATGTTTACGAGAATAAATAAACTACAAATTGAGCTGCCGAAATCCACATACGCAGATGCAAAGGCAGCAGCAGCAGTCCAAGAGTTGCTCGGTGGAAAATTCGGAGAAATGTCAACGTTAAACAATTATTTATTTCAGTCATTTAACTTTCGTGAAAAGAAAAAACTAAAGCCTTTTTACGACTTAGTTGCGAGTATTACAGCAGAAGAATTAGGTCATGTAGAACTTGTAACAGCGGCCATTAATTTATGTCTAACCGGCACGACATATGAAGGAGCACCAGACGTTACACCAATGCAAAGTGGGGTAGATCAACGAAATACGTATCATTTTATCGCTACGGCGCAAACAGCGTTGCCTGGAGATTCAATGGGAAAATCATGGTCAGGGGATTACGTTTTCAATAGTGGAAACTTAGTGTTAGACTTGCTACACAATTTTTTCCTCGAGTGTGGTGCACGCACACATAAAATGCGTGTATATGAGATGACGGATCATCCTGTTGCGCGAGAAATGATTGGTTATTTACTCGTACGAGGAGGGGTTCATATTATGGCATATGCCAAAGCTCTTCAAATTGTTACAGGGGTTGATATGACAAAAATGTTACCAATCCCTAATTTAAGTAACGATAAGTTTGATGCAGCAAGAAAATATGAAGCGCAAGGATGGCACCGAAGATTGTATACATTTAGCCAACATGATTATGAAGATGTCAAACAAATTTGGAAAGGTACGCATCCGCTTGATGGAGGACAGCTTGAAGTTATTCAAGGTACGCCAGCAGGTGGCCCAATTCCAGATTTAGAAGCTGTTGAGGAAACCTTTGCCCCAGGTATTTCATACGAAGATTTTCTTGAAATCGCGAAACGTCTGCAACGATCTGCCGGATTGTAATAAATTGTAATAAGCTGTGCCGAGGGCATAGCTTTTTCTTTTGCACATTTTAATTAATTAAACTATGTTCTAAATAATCAATGTAAACAAAAAGAAAAAAACAATCAACAATTGATTGCTTAATTAAAAATAACATATAATAAAGAAGACACAAAGGAGGATGAAAACTATTGGTCTCGCTACAACATATTGAAGAAGCTTATCAACGAATGAAAACCGTTGTTCATAAAACTCCTCTTGAATTTTCTCAAACATTTAGCCGTTTATCGAATAATCGAGTATACATGAAATTAGAAAATTTACAGAAAACAGGTTCATTCAAAGTACGGGGATCATATAACAAAATTATGTCATTAAGTGATAAAGAAAAAAGCCGAGGAGTCATTGCAGCTTCCGCAGGAAATCATGCTCAAGGAGTCGCTTATTCAAGCAGTATGATCGGTATCCCATGCACAATTGTTATGCCTAAGGGAGCACCATTAAGTAAAATTCAGGCGACACAAAGTTATGGTGCAAACGTCATTTTACACGGAGACGTATTTGATGAATCGTTGGAATACGCTCGAAAGTTGCAGCAAAAAACAGGAGCAACGTTTGTTCATCCCTTTGACGATCCAGCTGTTATCGCTGGGCAAGGTACAATTGGACTAGAATTATTTGAACAGCTAGATGATATTGATGCAGTCATTTGTCCAGTTGGAGGAGGCGGTTTGCTCGCTGGTATAGCAATTGCGATGAAACAGAAAAAACCATCTGTCCGTGTATACGGCGTTGAATCGACTGCTTGCGCGAGCACGACAGCAGCGAAACAACATAATCAGCCAGTTATGATTAATCCATTAAATACAATCGCGGATGGCATCGCTGTTAAGCGAATTGGGGATTTAACTTTTTCATACATACAAAAATATGTCGACGATATTGTTTGTGTTGAAGAAACCGATATTTCACGAACGATGTTATATTTACTCGAACGAAATAAATTACTTGTTGAAGGTTCGGCGGCTTGCTCACTAGCGGCTTTATTGTATAAAAAAATTCCACTTGAAGGAAAAAATATCGTCGCAATTTTAAGCGGTGGGAATGTCGATGTCACACTTATTTCACGTATCATTGAACGAGGACTTGTTGAGTCAGGACGCTTTGTTACATTTGCGACAATTATTTCCGATAAACCAGGGCAACTCAATAAGTTGTTGCGCATTATCGCCGATTTAGAAGCCAATGTCATGTCCATTGATCATCAACGAATGGGCACAAACGTTCTTCCAGGACAAGCAGAAGTTCGATTCTCTCTTGAAACAAAAAATAGGGAGCATATTAATCAAATTCAACATGTGTTAATCGAATCTGGTTACACCATTCGCCGCCTTGACTAAAAATGTGAATCGTCTATCTTTTTTCTCTCCACGTAAAACAATGCTTTCAAACTAACATATTTTCTACTATTATTAAATTAAATAAACGCTTGATTTAAAGGTGGGGAGAACAAAATGAAACGAATGGAATTTTTTATCGTTCCGCATCCGAGAGGAACCGTGCGAGTAGACGTATACAAAAAAAATGGATCATACGAAGCACATGCAAAGTTTAAAGATGTGGCTACAGCACAAGCGAGCGGAAACGATAAACATTTAGCAGTATTGCAAGCGCTACATGAGCTCGCTAAATTTTTAAATAAATATAAAGGTTCTTGAAGGAGGAAATCGCTGATGATTCATTTGAATTGGCATGAGCGTCCAACAATTAAAATAGTTGTATGCAACCATACGAATGCAGAAAAATACATCGTACATAACGTATTAACACCAGGCAAAGAGTATGAAGTAAAAAACGAAACAGATGATTTTTATTTTATTATCGATAACCGTGGCAAAGTTGGCGGATATTATAAGCATTATTTCACAGAAAAAGCGGTATAATGCCGCTTTTTTCATTTTTTACACAACCTTTTCAAATAAATTTCACAAATGTGTATTATACTTGCTTACGGATTGAATGAAAATGAGGGGGATCGTTAGTCATGAAAAAATGGATCATACTATTGATTGGCGCACTTATCTTTGCATTAGCAGGGTGCAACAACAATGAAACAGGGGATAAGCAAGAAGAGACAAAACAAACTGAACAAAACAAGAAGACAGAGCAAACAAAACAAGAAGATGCGTTTGCGAAAGCAATGATGGCTGAGCCAGATGAAAACACCATGTGCGCATTTTGTAATATGAAAGTATATCCAAAAGAGGATGAACTCGGCAAATTTACAGCGAAATCAGCGACGGAAAACGGTGACGTATTGTTTTTTGATGACATCGGGTGTTTATTTAACTATGAACGAGATCACAGTGAAGCTACAAAAAAATATGTACGTGATTACAATACATTAGAATGGATTGAATTACAAAACGCGACAGTGGTGAAAGCAGATATTAAAACACCGATGAACTACGGATATGCGTTTTTTGCAAAGAAAGAAGATGCTGATAAATTTATAAGTGAACAACCGAATGCAATGATTGTATCATGGGACGATGTTGATAAAGTCGCTCACGAACGTTATATGAAAAAGAAACAAATGATGCAAAATAAAAACGATGGACAAGGTCACGGTCATGGCGACAATATGCAACAAGATGGTCATCAAGATGGAAATATGAACAACGATGGACATAGCCATAATTAAAAGCTGCCTTTTGGGCGGCTTTTTAATTTTTTGAAAACTACAATTAACGTATTGTTAGATATAAATCAGAAATATATACATTGAAATGAAATGGTGCTTAATGAGTATAGGATTCCCAAGAATAACATTTCGCCATTATTCTATGCTTCTTCGCTTGTGACGAAATATTTTTGTAAAAAAGAAGGGGATGAAGAGGATCGATGGAGAATGATATCCATGAAATTAACATTTTATAGAAAGGAATGAAATTATGAAAGTCAAAAGAATTTTATTACTTATTCTCGCGCTAGCTTTTATACTACCAACCATCTTAGTTAACGCCCACTCAGATCATTATAATCCTAATGGATATACTGGGGCACAAAACCTTAAGTATTGGCGTGATGCTAGTGTTTCCAGTGCAGGTTACCATAATCGTGCAGACACCGCATATGCAACTTGGAATAACATTTCTTCAAAGGTTGCTATTTCACAAGTCACTTCTGAGCCTACATATTATAGCATTGTTGTTTATGCAGGAACTATCTCAGGCTCAACCGTTTATGCTACCGCAGATTATTGGACGTATGGCTTTTTCGGATGGCGCCAAGTAAATCCGGAGGATGCAAGGGATCGTTCAAGAATTCGACTCAATACACCTCAAATGAACACACTAACTTCTGCTGAATCAACTGACGTTATTATTCACGAATTTGGACACGCACTAAGCTTGAGACATAATGACAATTCAGGTGCCTCTGTAATGAAGGAGTATGAACTAACAACATACGGATCCCCTCAACA
Organism: Anoxybacillus eryuanensis; assembly: GCF_051200995.1. Classification (NCBI taxonomy): domain Bacteria; kingdom Bacillati; phylum Bacillota; class Bacilli; order Caryophanales; family Anoxybacillaceae; genus Anoxybacillus; species Anoxybacillus eryuanensis. Next base: position 40,427 of record NZ_JBPODS010000004.1, read on the forward strand.
GACGGATAAAGACCATCTAAAACAAAAATGGGGAAATTAATAGATGAAAGGAGATATTACGAATATGAAAAAAAATAAGATTATCATTGTTTCAATAGCACTGTTAGGTTTTATTTCTCTCGGCTCAAGTCTATGGTATATGTCGGCTGATAAAAAAGTAAGTTTATCAACTATTGATGCTAAACAAGTATCCTTTAACACAGTAGATGAAATGATTACCTTTTCTCAACTTGTTGTTACTGGAAAACCAATTGAAAGTGAGAACTTCGTAACATTCGATGAGAGAGGGTTTACAGTAGATGCGTATACAATTACTCAGTTTAAAATAAATAAGGTCCTTGAAAATAGAACTACTCACGATTATAAAGCTGGGGATATTATCAAGGTAGCTGAACCAAGCTACGTTTACGATAATGGTATTATGCCTGGAAAGACTAAATTTTCAATTAATAACTACCGAAACATGGATAAAAACCATAGCTACATGCTGCTTCTTGTGCCTGATTTGAAATACGATGATCTGTATGTAATTTCTGGTGTCAATGAGGGTAAACACAACATTGATATTCCTGGTAATGATGGCGAAAAAGTTGGCGTGCCTCAAGAAGCAAAGAATTATAAATTTAAAGAGGAATTAATGAAAAAATTTAATTTAAAGTCATTCTGAATAAACACTCAGGTTAGTTAGAAGCACTCGGTCTGTTCTTTTGAGCCGAGTGCTTTATTCAATTTCAAAAAATATTTATGACTATTTACAACAACCGTATTATTTAATATAATACAGTTATTACAGTTAGTACAGAAAAGAAAGGGGGGGGCGATGTGTTTGATCTTGATTTGCGGAGCCGAAAACCGATTTATGAACAACTGATCGAAAAAATGAAGGAAATGATTATTCACGATGTGCTGAAACCGAATGAGCAACTGCCATCTGTTCGTTTGCTCGCTAAACAGTTAACCATTAATCCAAATACCATTCAAAAGGCATATCGAGAGTTAGAAAGAGAAGGGTATATTTACTCTATTCCGGGTAAAGGAAGTTTCGTCGCCAACAAAAAAGAGGCTATTTACGATGAAAAAGTCAAACAACTAGAGGAAAATATACTTAAACTATGTCAGGAAGCATTTTATATCGGGATAAAAAAGGAGCAAATCTTTTCGATTGTTGAACGCGCCGAACGTGCGATACGAGGAGGAGAGGAACATGATTCAAATTCATGATGTAAGCAAACGATTTGGAGAGTTCGAGGCGATTAAAGACGTAACATTTTTCGTTCCAAAAGGATCAATTTATGGGTTACTTGGATCAAATGGTGCCGGAAAAACAACACTTATGAAGATGATGGCAGGGATTTACAAACAAAACAAAGGAACGATTACTATTGATGGTGAACCGGTTTTTGAAAACATTAAACAAAAAGAGCGAATGATTTTTTTACCTGACGCACTTTATTTTTTTCCACACACCACTATCCGACAAATGGCCGATTTTTATCGTCATATATATCCGAAATGGAACGAAGAACGTTTTTACAAAATGCAAGAGCTATTTCCAATTAACATGAATCAGAAAATACATCGGATGTCCAAAGGGATGCAACGCCAAGTCGCATTTTGGTTAACATTTTCAGCAATGCCTGATGTGCTTATTTTAGATGAGCCTCTTGACGGGCTAGATGCTGTGATGAGGCAAAAAGTGAAGAACATTTTATTTCAAGACGTAGCAGAACGAGAAATGACCGTTGTTATTTCCTCACACAACTTATTTGAAGTAGAAGATTTATGTGACCGTATTGGCATTTTGCATAATGGCTCAATCATTATTGAAAAAGAACTAGATAACTTGAAAACAAACATTCATAAAGTACAAGTGGCGTTTCACGGACAAACTCCCTCTTCTTTCCTTAAACAGATGGATGTTGTTTATCAAGAATATCGCGGTAGCGTCTTACTTTGTATCGTCCGAGGAAAAGAGGAACAAATCATTGCGCATATTCAAAAACATGAGCCAATTTTATTTGACCTATTGCCGCTAACATTAGAAGAAATTTTTATTTATGAAATGGGGGAAAAGGGGTATGACATTGAAAACATTCTTGTTTAATCGTGGGATCTTCAATCAAATTGTTCGTAACGTTGGATGGGTGGCACTTGTTTATTTCGTTGGCCTTCTTTTTGCATTGCCTATTCATATTTTTATGATGGCTGAAAATAAAAATTGGCTTATGTATCATCAAACTGGCCGCATATTTGATATTGGAAGCATAATTCAGTTTCCTCTTATGTTTACACTTCCAATTTTGCTCGCTATTTTTTTATTTCGTTATATGCAAGTGAAATTGTCTGCGGATTACATGCATAGTCTGCCACTCCAGCGAGAAGCGCTTTTTTTTCAGCATATCATTGTTGGGATGGTCGTTCTTATCGTACCCATTGCAATAATAGCGGGATGTTTAATACTAATAAAGCCGTTTCTTCCTATTTCGTTGTATTCATTTAAACATGTAGCTATTTGGTTTGCGGGTACAGTAGCAATGAACATATTGTTATTTTCTGGGGCTGTATTTGTTGGAATGCTTACAGGTATGTCCGTGTTACAAGGTGTGTTTGCTTACGTTCTCTTTTTCTTCCCAGCAGGCATATTCATTTTACTTATGTTTAATTTGAAATATTTTTTATACGGTTTTGCATATGAATATTATTTATCCTATAGCATGAACGAGATTGTGCCTTTTATCCGATCTTTAAACTGGGAAACAAGACGAATCCAACCGCTTGAAATATTCATATATATTGTTCTCACTTTTATATTTTATGTATTAAGTTTGTGGCTATACAAAAAACGTCATGTGGAAACAGCGACAGATGCAATTGCCTTTCGCCCGCTCCGCCCAGTGTTTACATACGGTTTTACATTTTGTGTCATGCTTGTCGGTGGAGCTTATTTTGGTGAAATGCAACAACGGATGGGATGGATCATCTTTGGCTACGTATTTTCTTCATTGTTAGGTTATGTTATTGCCCGTATGATTTTAGAAAAAACATGGCGTGTATTCACAGGTTGGAAAGAATATGTTGGATATACGATTTTTATCATTGTTGTCGGCTTGATGTTTACGTCTGATCTATTTGGTTACGAGTCACGCCAACCTTCACTCGATGAAGTGAAGCGTGCCTACTTTGGCGACCATATATACTATTTCGAAAATGATACGGAAAGTGAGGAAAACGCATTTTTTTACGAAAAAGAAAATATTGAACACATTTATTTATTTCATCAACAACTTATTGAGCAACGAACATATACAGATACAGAAAACGATATACGTCACGTTGTGATTGGTTACGACTTAAAGAATGGAGACCGAATCGTTCGACAATATACCGTTCCATTAAATATATACAATCAATTTTACGCGCCAATTTTTAATTCACTTGAATTCAAAAAAAATCATTATCCAATTTTGCGCACAAATCATTTTAAAAATGTTTTACAAATCAAAATTGGTTCAGAAGATAAATTCGTTCGGTTACAAGATCGTGCAGACATTGAATCGTTTTTAACGATCTTACAGCAACAACTTTTAAATGAAACGTTTGATGGGGAAATAATAGGGTATCGAAGTTGGGGAACGATTAGCATAGTATATGAAAAATACCGCGAGGATAGCGTTGAATGGAAAAAATCGTACCATCTTATTGAACAGTGGCTACAAAATCGCGGTTTATTGCAACAAGCGAGAGTAACAGCTAATGATATCGCGGAAGTGAAAATTATAAGAAATATAAAACAAGTCCCGATATATGATTGGACACCAGAAATGATTGAGCGTGAAAAAGAAAAAATAATCGTTCATGATAAAAAGAAAATTGAACAATGTTTACAAATGGCTGATGGAAGAGGAGGGGATTATATTGTAGGTATTTACTATAAAAATGGTCATATTGACATACAGTCATTTTCCAAACATCTCGTCCCTCCATTTGTTGATTAAAAGGCCTGTGTATTCAGGTCTTTTTCTTTGTTGGCAAATAGGGGGGATATTCGGTAATATATTGTTGTTCATGATAAAAAATAGAGAGGTTGACTAGTTGTGAGACGAATTGAATTATTAGCACCAGCCGGAGATTGGGATTGTCTTCGTGCCGCTGTTGCAAACGGTGCAGATGCCATTTATTTTGGTGTCGATAAATATAATGCGCGTGTACGGGCAAAAAATTTTCGCATGGAAGAATTAAAGGATGTCATGGCTTATTTGCATAAATACAATGTTCGCGGATATGTCACTTTTAATATTTTAGTTTTTGAAAATGAACTAGAAGAAGCAAAACAGTTAGTTGAAGCATGTATAGATGCAGGAGTAGATGCGCTCATCGTACAAGATTTAGGACTTGTTCAACTCATTCGTGATATGTCGCCTGATTTTCCGATTCATGGATCGACGCAAATGACCATCACATCTCCAGAAGCGGTTGAATTTTTAAAGCCGTATCATTTAGAAGTCATGGTACTCGGTCGGGAAAATAATTTAACACACATTCAAAAAATTGCCGAGAAAACGAACGTACCGTTGGAAGTGTTCGTTCACGGAGCGCTTTGCGTATCATATTCCGGACAATGTTTAACATCAGAAATGTGGGGAGGACGTTCCGCCAATCGTGGCGAGTGCGCTCAAGCCTGTCGTCTCCCATACGATTTAATTGTTGATGGCGAACAAAAAGAAATGGGGAACGTTGCTTATTTACTTTCACCGAAAGATTTAGCAGCCCTTGATCTCGTTCCAGAGCTTATTGAGGCGGGAGTTAGCACATTTAAAATTGAAGGTCGATTAAAATCACCAGAATATGTAGCTAATGTTGTTAGTAAATATCGAAAAGCTATTGATGAATATTTAGCGGGGCGGCATTATACCCCTTCGAAAGAAGAGATACGCGAACTTCAGCAAAGTTTTAGTCGTGGATTTACACATGGATTTTTAAAAGGAACGAACAATAAACAGCTTGTTGATGGAACGTTCCCAAAGAGTCGTGGCGTATTTCTTGGAACGGTCAAAAAAGTATTAAAAGATGGTGTTTTATGTGAGTTGCAAGCTCCGCTAAAACGTGGAGACGGAATTGTATTTGATGCAGGACGCCCAGAAGAAAAAGAAGAAGGCGGTCGCGTGTATGACTTACGAAAACACGGAAAAAAAGTCGAGGGTGAAGTCGAAAAAGGTGTCGTTGAAATTATCCCTGGCCGACATGACATCAATTTAACACGTATACATGTCGGAGATCGCATTTGGAAAACGAGCGATCAAGAACTTGAACGTCGCTTGCGCAAAACGTTTGAAACCGAGCGACCATATCAGTTGTTTCCGCTAACTGTGCGTGTGTACGGTGAAGCAGGAAAACCGCTCATTTCAACATGGCGCGATGAAACGACAGGAAATGAAGTAACTGTTCAATCTGAGCAGTTGTTAGATGTTGCTCAAAAACGACCGTTAACACTAGAATTTATAAAAGAACAATTTGGGAGATTAGGCGGAACAATTTTTGAACTAAAAGATGTTCACATGCATATTACAGGTAATGTGATTCTTCCTGTTAAAGAATTAAACCGAATGAGAAGACAAGCTGTTGAACAACTCATTCAACAACGGCAACGTCCACGGGTATATATGAAACGAGCAGTTGATTTGGCATCTCCTTATCGACAAAAACAACGAGCAGAGAATCCTTCTTTAATGGCGCTTTGCCGTACGCTTGAACAAGTCGAAGCGGCATGTGATACGGATGTAGAAATGGTGTATGCGGATTTCGAATTTACAACCGATTATCCGAAAGCTGTACAGATGGCACGAGCTGCAAATAAGCCAATTGCTTTAGCCACTCCGCGCATTCATATGCCTGGAGAAAATGGAATTTTGAGAGGAATTTTAAAAGCCGAGCCAGATGCCATTTTAGTGCGTAGTTTAGGAGCGGTACAATATTATACGAGTCAATTAGTTGAGCAAACGTTAATTGGTGATTTTTCACTTAATGTTTCAAACCATCTGGCTACGCAATTGTTTTTATCGCGAGGGCTTGATCGTATTACCCCTTCATACGATTTAAACATCCAACAAATGATGGATTTACTTGAAGCGGCACCAACCGAACATATTGAAATTGTTATTCATCAACACTTGCCGATGTTCCATACTGAGCATTGTGTATATTGTACATTTTTAAGTGAAGGAACCGATTTCACAAACTGTGGACGTCCGTGTGAAAAACATCGGGTATCCTTACGCGATCGCATCGGTATGCTTCATCCTGTTCGTGTCGATATCGGCTGCCGCAATACGGTATACAATGCGATCGAGCAATCTGGTGCCGAATACATTCCGAACTTTTTATCGCTTGGTGTCCGTTCATATCGTATTGAGTTTTTGGAAGAGTCGCCGAAAAAAGTAGGAGAAGTCGTCAGTTTATATCGTGAAGCACTTGAGGGCAAACGAAGCGGCACAAGCGTATGGCGTACACTAAAAGCCATTAATCAACTTGGCGTCACGCGGGGACAGCTAATCAAAAAATAAGCGGGCTTAGGACTCGCTTATTTTTTGATATGTGTACATTTTGCTATAATAGTAAATGAATGAAAAGAGAAAGGGTGATTTCTATGCCAGCTGTTGAATCAAATATGTTTCCGTTAGGGGAAAAAGCGCCATCGTTTGAGCTTGTTAACGTCATCAACGGACAAACCGTTCGTCTGGAAGATGTCAAATCGGATATTGCGACGGTAATTATGTTTATTTGCAACCATTGCCCATTTGTAAAACATGTTCAAGAAGAACTTGTTCGTTTAGCTAATGATTATCAACCAAAAGGAGTTTCGTTTATTGCGATCAATTCGAACGATATTGAAAAATACCCAGATGATTCCCCTGAAAAAATGAAAGAGGTAGCTGAACAGTTTGGATACCCGTTTCCGTATTTATTTGACGAGACACAAGAAGTAGCGAAAGCATATCAAGCTGCATGTACACCGGATTTCTACATATTTAATGGTGAACTACAATGTGTTTACCGTGGTCAACTCGATGATTCTCGACCAAGTAACGGAATCCCGGTTACAGGTTCTTCGATTCGATCAGCTTTAGACGCATTGCTATTAGATAAACCTGTTCCGAAAGAACAAAAGCCAAGCATCGGTTGCAGTATCAAATGGAAAGAAAAATAAAAAAAAACATTTGACTTTTTGTTTTTAAGCCTATATACTTAAGAAGTACCATTTCGTTCGTTATATCAATGATCGTTATAAGTTGCACCTTTGTCGGGTTCATCTTATAAGGACTTGACAGAAGTGTAGCTTTTGTTTTATGAGTAATGAAACGGTGGTCAATTTTTAAAATTGTTTTGGAGGAATTTCACATGAACACAGGTAAAGTAAAATGGTTTAACGCAGAAAAAGGTTTTGGATTCATTGAGACGGACGGAGGTACAGACGTATTCGTTCACTTCACAGCGATCCAAGGTACTGGATTCAAAACGTTGGAAGAAGGCGAAAAAGTAACATTTGACATCGTGAATGGTAACCGTGGGCCGCAAGCGGCAAACGTCCAAAAAGCATAAATAGTCAAACGTACGGGATCTCGCTTTTCGTGAGATCCCGTTTTTATATGCAACAAAACAAATTCTCACTGGCACAGCTTCGGAGCTGTAAGGACGGAAGAGAGGTAGGGTTTCCGTCGTTTTTGTTTGTTCGGACACGCTTCCTATGAGCGTGTCCTTTTTTAAATAAAAATACAGAAAATTTGATAAAAAACTATTGAAAAAAGAAGAATGATTACATATAATAAACTCATGTTATAAAATTATACATAGGAATGTGAGGTAATGTAACATGAGTGAATTGCTCGTTTCTGAACAAACAACTATTTCAGCAATTGAACAAATTAAAGAGATCATAAAACAAAAACACGTTGAACTGTTGCATTTGCAATTTGTTGACATTGAAGGAGTCTTAAAACACGTCACAGTTACAACGGAACAACTCGATGACGTGGTAGAAGGAAAAATCATGTTTGATGGATCTTCAATTAAAGGTTTTTCACCAATCAATCGCTCAGATTTATATTTACTTCCCGATTTACAAACGTTTGCGGTATTACCATGGACTGTAGAAGACGGATATGCAGAAGCTCGTTTTCTTTGCTCTGTCATCAACCCAGACGGAACGTTATTTGAAGGAGATCCACGTAACGTACTGAAAAAAACAGTTGAACGTGCAAAACAAAAAGGATACACGATTTCCGTCGGTCCAGAATTAGAGTTTTTCTTATTTAAAACTGACGAAAATGGCAATCCTACAACGACGCCACAAGATAACGGCGGGTATTTTGAACCGTCACCTAAAGATCTCGGTGAACGTGTCCGCCTAGACATTTATCGCGCATTAAAGGCGATGGGATTTACAATTGAGGCTTCACACCATGAAGTTGCTGAAGGACAACATGAAATTAATTTCAAATATGCCGATGCCCTCGGTGCTGCGGACAATGCCACAACATACAAATGGGTTGTAAAAACGATTGCTAAAAAATACGGATTGCATGCTACGTTTATGCCAAAACCGATTTTCGGTATTAATGGTTCAGGAATGCATGTGAACATTTCGTTATTTAAAGACGGCGAAAATGCTTTCTTCGATCCATCGGACGACAATCAATTATCTGAAACGGCATACCAATTCATTGCTGGTTTATTGCAAAACGTGAAAAGTTTCGCAGCCATTACAAACCCACTTGTAAACTCATATAAACGTCTTGTCCCAGGATATGAAGCACCTTGTTATATTGCGTGGTCAGCATCGAACCGCTCCGCACTTATTCGCATTCCTGCGAAACGAGGATTGGCAACACGCGTTGAGCTTCGTTGTCCTGATCCATCTGCCAATCCATACCTAGCATTTGCAGTCATTGCTGAAGCAGGACTTGATGGAGTAGAAAAACAACTCACTTGTCCAACACCAATTGATGAAGACATTTTCCATATGACAGCTGAACGCCGTGCAGAGCTTGGCATCGAAAATCTTCCAGGTAGTTTAGGGAAAGCGATTGAAGAGTTAGAAAATGGAACAATTGGACGTCATACGTTAGGCAACCACGTATTTGGTGAGTATGTCGCAATGAAAAAGAATGAATGGGATAGCTATCGAACAGCAGTTCATGCTTGGGAAATTGAACATTATCAAGCGAAATTTTAAAAGCGAGCGATTGTGCTCGCTTTTTGCATGTTTTCATTATGCGTTTGAACAACAAATGGTTTATGATGGTACATAGAAAATAGCGAAAGGGTGGTATTGTGTCTAAACGAATGATTACGATGATTGTGGTGATTTGTGCCGCAACAACGTTATTATGGGTTGTTGGTTTAGTCGTCACGATTCAAGACCAATTTTTTTACGAAGCCTCTTCAGCAATACAACAACCGAAATCGATTACGTCAAGTCAAGCAGAAAACGATACGCTTTCAATCGTTGCCCTCGGTGATTCATTAACACGTGGAACAGGAGATGAAACAGGAAAGGGATACGTGGGTCATGTCGTTGACGAACTAAAAAAACGAAAAAGCCAACATATTCAATTAACTAATTTAGCAATTAAAGGACAACGATCGGCACAGTTAATCAATCAACTAAAACAAAAAGAAATCCAGCGTCAATTAAAAGAAGCGGACATCATTTTGATGACAATCGGAGGGAATGACTTGTTTCGCGGTGGTGAAGCGCTAAGAGATTTGTCCACTACGCAGATTGAAAAGGAAAAAAAGAAATTTGTACAGCAGCTACGTACGATTTTCGAACTTGTTCGCACAGCAAATAATGATGCACCTGTATTCTATATCGCTTTATACAATCCGTTTAACGATTTAGACAATGGAAAAGAAACATCCGCCATTGTGCGCAGTTGGAATTATGCAGCATCTGAAGTAGCAGACGACTATAAATCAATCATATGCGTTCCGACATATGATTTATTTGAACTGCAAGTCAACGACTATTTGTATACAGATAAATTTCATCCAAACAAAGAAGGATATAAACGAATTGGTGAACGTGTTGCCTCGCTCATTACGTTAACGAAAGGGGAAAAATAATGGAAGAAACATTAGTTGTACGAAACGTACGAAAAACAATTGGAAAAAAAGAAATTATTAAAGGACTTTCATTTTCGTTAAAAAAAGGAGAAGTGTTTGGTTTCTTAGGCCCAAATGGTGCAGGAAAAACAACGACCATTCGCATGCTTGTCGGATTAATTCGCCCTACATCTGGAACGATCTCAATTTGTGGATACAATTTACAAAAACAATTTACAAAAGCCATTCAACACATTGGTTGTATCGTTGAAAACCCTGAACTTTATCCATATTTAAGCGGGTGGGAAAATCTTGAGCATTTTGCGCGTATGGTTCCAGGAGTGACCATGCATCGCATTCAAGAAGTAGTCGAACTTGTCGGTTTACAAAATCGGATTTATGATCTTGTACGTACATATTCGCTTGGTATGCGTCAACGCCTTGGCATTGCGCAAGCGTTGCTTGGAAAACCAACGGTACTTATTTTAGATGAGCCAACAAACGGTTTAGATCCTGTCGGCATTCGTGAAATGAGACAGTTTATTCGCTCGCTTGCTGAACAAGAGCAGTTAAGCGTTCTCGTTTCATCGCATTTATTGAGTGAAATACAACTCATGTGCGATCGTGTCGCCATTATGTCCAAAGGAGAGATTATTCGCATTGATACGGTCGAACATTTATTACAAGAACAAGCACGGACATATTGGAACGTTGTCCCGATTCATACAGCTAAAGAAATATTAACAAATGAGACGACTGTCATCGGTGAAAAGGATGGAGCGATCGTTACGATTTATGAATCAAACGAAACGATTGCTCGGTGCAATGCTCGTTTAATTGAAGCAGGAGTGCTTGTCAGTGGAATCGAGCGAAAACTTCCAACACTTGAAGATTTATTTATTGAATTAACAGGAGGGGAAACGATTGATTAATCTCGTATACAATGAAATGTTAAAAATTGTTCGCAAAAAACGACTATTTATCATTGCAGCCATCGTAGCTGTTCTCGTTAGTTTATTTACATATGCACAACTTAAACAGATTGAAACGATTCGAGAACGCATTGGAACAACAGATTGGCGCACACAACTGCAACAACAAATCATCGATACACAAAACCGCTTAAACTCAACAGGAATTTCTGAAGAATGGAAAAAGTTTCTCAAAATTCGTTTACAGCAACAACAATATTATTTAGATAACGATATTAATCCGATGGCTCCCGGTGCTCCGACATTTATGCGCATGTTTATTGAAAACTCGATTGAATTGTTTTTGCCGCTACTTGTTATGGTCATTGCAGCTGACCTTGTTTCATCAGAAGCGAGTGGTGGAACGATCAAGCTATTGTTGACACGTCCTGTGAAACGATGGAAAATTTTAATGAGCAAATATATCGCCATGACTTTATCTACATCGTTTATCGTGTTTTCTGTCGCTATTTTATCGTACGCCATTTCTGGTATTGTATTTGGATACGAGGGATGGAATTTGCCGCTTTTAACAGGATTTTCGATCCAAGGCGAAGAATTAAATACGGCAGCTGTTCATCTTATCCCCCAATGGAAATACTTACTTATTGAATTTGGACTTGCTTTTTTTGTTTCACTTGTCGTCGGCACACTAACATTTATGTTATCTGTGTTAATACGTAGTACCGCTGCAGTTATGGGAATTATGCTTGCCGCTCTTATTTCAGGAGCCATTTTATCAAGTATGGTATCATCGTGGGAATCGGCAAAATATTTGTTCATGGTCAATTTACGTCTTACAAGTTACATTAGTGGGATGGCACCACCTATTGATGGAATGACGCTTTCTTTTTCGATGACGGTGCTCGCCACTTGGGCACTTGTTGCGCTGATTGTTTCTTTTTATGTATTTACGAAAAGGGATGTTTACTAATGAATAAAATGATTGCCACATTAATCAATGAATTGCAACGACGGACGCCAACAATCATGGATTTCGACAAATTTGCTCAGTATGCTGTGCTTCTCCCGCTTATTCAACAAGATGATGAGGTGTTTGTGTTATTTGAAGTACGCTCACTGCAACTACGTCGCCAGCCGGGAGAAATTTGTTTTCCAGGTGGGAAAATGGACTCGTGTGATCAAAGTCCAAGAGAAACAGCTATTCGGGAAACGTGTGAAGAATTAGGGATTGAAAAAGAACATATTACACATATTGTCCCGCTTGACTATATATTTTCACCATTTGGTATGGTTATTTATCCATTTGTTGGTTTCGCTAATATTACTTGTATGCAAGTAAATGAGAAAGAAGTAAATGATGTGTTTACTGTACCACTATCTTTCTTTTTAGAAACGAAACCAAAAATATATCGTGTTTCATTTGAGCCAAAACCGGAGGAAGATTTTCCATTTGATGATATCCCAGGGGGAAGAGAGTATAATTGGCATCCACGACACATGGAGGAACATTTTTATTACTACAAAGACAAAGTGATCTGGGGATTAACAGCAAAAATCGTATATCATTTCACTCAACTCATTCAAAAAGGGAAAGGAGAATAGCCATGTCGCGACCTGTTGATTTAGGATTTGGCATTTCACTCATTGATTTGTATGATTTACAAACTGCTCAGCGGACAGGAGCATACGTTTTTCGGGAAGAAGAGGTGACGATTATTGAAACGAGCGCAAGTCCATCTATTCCTTATTTACTTAAAGGATTAGAAGCATTATCGATTGATTTGCGCGACGTAAAAAATATCATTGTCACACACATTCATTTAGATCATGCTGGTGGAGCAGGTTTGTTATTGCAACATTGTCCAAATGCTCGCGTATTTGTCCATCCAAAAGGAATGCGCCATTTAGCCGATCCGTCTCGTCTCATTCAAGGAGCAAAAGCGGTTTATGGTGAAAAATTTGACGCATTATTTGACCCGATCGTTCCCATTCCTGAAGATCGATTAATTGTAAAAGAAGATGGGGAAACGTTACAAATTGGAAAAGATCGCACGCTGACATTTCTTCATACACCTGGGCATGCGAATCACCATTTTTCTATTTATGATGAAAAAAGCAATGGAATTTTTACAGGTGATACGGCTGGGGTTTTTTATCCACAGCTACTTTCATACTACGTTGAGTTATACTTGCCTTCTACATCACCAAATCAATTTGACCCAGAAGCTATGAGCGCGTCAATTGAGAAATTTATGGCATTGCGTCCAGATCGTATATATTTTGGCCATTTCGGTATGTCAACACATACGCAGGCGGTTTGGGAACAACTTCATTATTGGTTACCTATTTTCGTTCAAGAAAGCAACGAGATCGTGAATGAACAAATGCATAAATCTTTCACAGAAAAAACAGAGGCTGTTTTCAAACGTTTATTTAACATCGTTCAAACATTTTTGCGCAAACAGCAAGTACCAGATGATGCAGATGTATATAAACTACTTCAACTTGATTTACAAGTGTGTGCGATGGGACTTGTTGATTATACGGAAAAACAAAAAAGATAATTGACGAAAAATCATGTTTTCGCTATAATTTCTTTGGCACCCCACCATACGGAGGAGTACCCAAGTCTGGCTGAAGGGGTCGGTCTCGAAAACCGATAGGGGTGTCAAAGCCCGCGGGGGTTCGAATCCCCCCTCCTCCGCCATATCTCCTCTTTCATTCCTTCTTTGTTATCTTCAACTTTGTTTTTTTATTCCGATTTGTGAGGATGTGACATATTGAAAAAATATTATGTTGTTTGGCAAGGGGCGAAAACAGGTATTTTTTCTTCTTGGGACGAGTGTAAACAATATGTAATTGGTATTCCAGGAGCAAAATATCGCTCATTTTCATCTAAAGAAGAAGCGGAACAAGCATTTTCCTCTGGTCCGATGGCAAACTGTACGAAAAAAAATAAAACGTACTCAACGAATTATGTGGAAGAAAGCATCTGTGTTGATGCGGCATGTAGTGGAAATCCAGGATGGATGGAATATCGAGGTGTACATACGAAAACAGGAGAACAATTGTTTCATGTCGGACCGATGATCGGAACAAACAACATCGGTGAGTTTTTAGCCATTGTACACGGGTTAGCATGGCTACAACAACAAAACAAAAACTGGCCGATTTATTCTGATTCTGTTACAGCTATAAAATGGGTAAAAGGAAAAAAAGCGAATACAACGCTCGACCGCATCGCTGAAACAGAACGTGTTTGGCAACTTATTGAACGCGCAGAAGCATGGTTGCGTACGCACCGTTATACGAATGAAATTATGAAATGGGAAACGGAGCAATGGGGAGAAATTAAAGCAGATTTTGGCCGAAAGTAATAAGGAGAGGGATTTTTATCCTTCTCCTTTTTGTATGTTATCGAGTTCATGTTTTAATTTTTGTTTATCGAGTTGTTCTCCGATAATAACAAAATGTAACGGTACGTTCATCTCTTCTTTCATATACAACGGCGTACCATACGCATACTGAAACGAGTAAATTCCGCTTGTATGAGTAAAGCGTAAAAATCCTTTCATGCGATAAATTGTATCGGGTAGCTGTCGTACCCATTGTTCGAACATGTCTAAATCAATTGGTTTTGTAAATGTGTGGACATACGTTTGAATGCGTAATCGTTCAATAGTCACCTGCTTATGCTCGTTTTGCATACGACGGGAAAATGAGTGTATATCATCTATGCGAACGTTAGAAAACGTTGTGAAAATGGTACGTGCTTCGCTGTTGATTGCTTGTAATTCAAAAGACAATTTTGCTTGTTCATCGGGACGTAATTCATCGGTTTTATTTACAATTAAGACATCTGCATGACGAATTTGTTCTTTTAATAGCATTTGTAGCGGAATGGAAAGTTGGTCACGATTTATCCAGCGGATTGCATCAACAGTCGTGATGATGCCTTTCGTTTGAATGCGATCAGCAAATAATGGTGACATGCACGCATCAAGTACTTCAACCGGATGCGCTACCCCTGTTGTTTCAATATAAATCACATCTAATCGATGTTGCTGAAGAAGCGAATAAAGCTCTACTTCAAATTGATCTTGAATTGTACAACATACACATCCGCTTAATAACTCGCTTAACATAGTATCTTCTGAAACAACATGTGAATCAATCGACACTTGGCCGATTTCATTCATAACAACAGCAACTTTCCGTCCATGTTCTTTTTCATATTGTAACAGCCGCTTTAATAATGTTGTTTTTCCACTTCCAAGAAAACCAGATAAAACATATACCTCTGTGCGTTCCATAAAACGCTCCTTTCTCTACATGATCTTTTGGATCATATTCAAATGTCATACATAGTACAAGCAAAAATATATCACACATGCTTATAAAAGAAAAAAAATAATACATTTATCCCAGCATACCTTTTGTTTTCTTTCATATACATATCTTCGTGGTTTGTTTGGAAAATTTTTTATTACGTATTTACAAACTTATCTTTTTGTGTATATAATTTACTATATAAATCGATTTTGTAAGGAGGGAAGGACCATGACAACAATGACAGTAGTATATTACCCAATTAAACAAAGCAAGATTGGTCCGCCCTTCCGATGTGAACTTTTTTTACAAATGATCGCATACCGCAGGGAAGGATCTATTCCCTGCGGTTTTTTGTGTTCTATCCGCAAAGGGATTCTGCCTTGCGGATTTTTTATTGAAAGGGGGTGAACAAATCATGAAATTTCATTTATTTTTTTTAACGATTTCCATTCAACGACGAATATGGACAGCTGAAGAAATAGAGCGAGAACAGCTCATTCGTCAAGTTGAAGAAGAGATGATGGATCGTAAATGTTCAATGTATCAATTGTTTTAATTTGCATTTTGTAATTCGGAAAAATACGTGATGAAAGGAGAATGAAAAATGAAACAACAAACAAAAACGAATATCACATGGACGGTAGATGACGACTAGTTTTGTGTGAAAAGAGTTGATCAATAGATCGACTCTTTTCATCTTTACAAAATCTTTACTTGTTTTATATAAGTATATAATTATATAATGATAAACGGATAAGGGAGGGAGGTATATGTATCACATCGAAGAAACTGCAACGATTTTAAAACTATTAGGAGATAAAACAAGATTAACAATTACGGCTATATTAAATGAAACCGATTGTTGTGTATGTGAACTTGTCGACATATTACAAATGAGTCAACCAGCCATTAGCCAACATTTACGCAAATTAAAAGACAACGGTTTAGTGAAAGAAACGAAAAAAGCACAATGGGTATTTTATTCACTCAACAAACAACACGTGTGCTACCCACTTATTCAAAGTATTTTAGCTCATGTGCCGAACCAGAGAGAAGAAATTGATCGACTCGCGCAAAAAGGAATACGCATGGTTTGCGAATAAACGAGAGGAGTGGTTTTTTGCTTTCTGTGATTCTCGCATTATTGATTTTTCTCGTGACACTTGTATTTGTCATTTGGCAACCACGCAATTTATCAATTGGTTGGTCTGCATGCGGTGGTGCAGTATTAGCATTGCTCGTTGGGGTTGTTGATGTTCAAGATGTCATCGATGTAACGAGCATCGTCTGGAACGCGACACTTGCTTTTATCGCAATTATTATTATTTCTTTAATTTTGGATGAAATTGGCTTTTTCGAATGGGCAGCGTTACATATGGCACGTGTTGCCAAAGGTCATGGAGTGCGCATGTTTATATTTGTTTCAATTCTCGGAGCGCTCGTATCTGCCTTTTTCGCTAACGATGGAGCAGCGCTTATTTTAACGCCAATCGTATTAGCTATGGTGCGCGCATTACAATTTGATGAGCGAAACGTACTGCCATTTATTTTAGCAAGCGGATTTATCGCTGATACGACGTCGTTGCCGCTCGTCGTCAGCAATCTTGTCAATATTGTATCTGCGGACTTTTTCCGTATTAGTTTTGGTGAGTACGCATCACGGATGATCGTTCCAAACTTTTTCTCGCTCGCAGCGAGCATCGGGGTGCTGTATTTATACTTTCGAAAAGATATTCCGAAACGTTATCACTTATCACATGTTAAACAACCATACGAAGCGATTAAAGATGTGCGCATGTTTCAATTGTCATGGATCGTTCTTACTGTTTTATTTATCGGTTATTTTGTCGGTGAATTTGTAAACATCCCTGTATCGTTTATTGCTGGTGCTGTGGCATTATTGTTTTTATGGATGGGGAGACGTAGTCCCGCTGTACATGTCAAACAAATATTAAAAGGAGCACCTTGGGCTGTTGTGTTTTTCTCCGTCGGAATGTATGTTGTCGTGTATGGATTGCGTAATGTAGGATTGACAACCATTTTGGCTGACTTAATTGAAATGGCAGCAAATGAAGGATTGTTTGTTGCGACAATTGCCATGGGCTTTATCGCAGCCATTTTATCTTCTGTGATGAACAACATGCCAACGGTTATGATTGATGCGCTAGCTATCGCTGATACAAATACGACAGGAATCATTCGCGAAGCGCTTATTTATGCTAATGTGATCGGATCCGACTTAGGACCAAAAATTACACCGATCGGTTCACTTGCTACTCTTCTTTGGTTGCACGTACTGTCAACAAAAGGAGTAAAAATTACGTGGGGTACTTATTTTAAAAACGGCTTTATTTTAACTATCCCTACATTATTTATTACTCTCGTTGGGTTATATGTATGGTTACTTATTATTCATTAAAAGGAGTCGATTGCGATGAAAAAGGTAATTTATTTCTTATGCACAGGAAACTCTTGCCGTAGCCAAATGGCCGAAGGATGGGCTAAAAAATATCTTGGAGACGAATGGGAGGTATATAGCGCTGGCATTGAAGCTCACGGTTTAAATCCAAACGCCGTGAAAGCGATGAAAGAGGTAGGGATCGATATTTCGAGCCAAACATCTGATATCATCGATCCAGAAATTTTAAACAAAGCTGATTTAGTCGTTACATTATGTGGACATGCGGCTGATCATTGCCCAGTTACGCCACCGCACGTGAAACGCGTACATTGGGGGTTTGACGATCCAGCGAAAGCAGAAGGAACGGAAGAAGAAAAATGGGCTGTTTTCCAACGCGTTCGCAATGAAATCGGGGAGCGAATTAAACGATTTGCGGAGACAGGAGAGTAAAACATTGTTCCCTTTCGATTGAATAACATAATCTTATTATGTAAACTTGAAAAGACAAACGAAGAAGAAGAAATGTCTCCTCGTTTGTCTTTTCTTAAATCTTTTCAACTAAAAGACTTGTCAATTGCTTCATTGATTGTGACAACCATTTTTTACGATGGTATATAAGTTGAAGGGAGAGGTGCATATCCGCCTCTGGAAGAAAAATACGAACTAAACTCCCTTTTGCTAGTTCGGTCTCTACCGCCATGAGCGGCAAAAAAGCGATACCAAGTCCATAAGCGACACAGCGTTTAATTGCTTCAATGCTACCTAATTCAATCGTGTATTCAAAACGAATACTATGATTACGATACAAATTTCCAATGACTTCTCGATAACTACATCCTTGTTCGGTCACAATAAGCTTTTCATCACTTAACATACGTATATCCACTTTATCTAATTGGGCTAAATGATGATCCGGTTTAGCAACAAGAACTAGCGGCTCTTGTTTAATCACAGTAACATTTAGATCTGGATCTTCTCGTTTTTCATCTAGAATAATAGCTAAATCATATTTCCCTTCCTTTACTCCTTTGACAAGTCGATTACAAATATTTTGTTGCAACAGCAAATTTACTCTCGGATACCTTTGCTTAAATGCTTGTAAATAAGGTGGAAGATAAAACCCAGCTACTGACTCAATCGTACCGATCGATAAACTCCCAGCGAGGTCTGCTTGCTCGGAAAGACTTTGCTTTGCTTCATCAATCAAACTAACAATTTTATTTGCATATTCAAGCAGTTCGATTCCGGCAGATGTCAGTTTAATTTTCCCGCCCCAACGTTCAAACAAAACAACACCAAATTCCTCTTCTAGTTTTTTTATTTGTGTTGTCACGCTAGATTGAGCGTACCCCAACATCTCACCAGCCTTCGTAAAGCTATTCCATTTCGCCACTTCACGAAATGTATGCAAATAGTCAAGATTCATACTTCCAGCTCCCCATCAAAAATATTGATGAACAATATCAATTATTATCAATAACACCTATGACCAAATACTTGTAAAATTGATTATAACAGAAATTTAACAATGAGTCAGGAGGATGTTTCATGCTAACAAGAAATATGAAAACGTATATTCTTTTGTTTTTAACCGCTACCATCTGGGGCGGGGCCTTTGTCGCTGGAAAAATTGCAACGACAACTTTACATCCTGTGTCGGTTGCTTTTTTTCGCTTTTTTGGCGCTAGTTTGATTTTATTTCCGTTATTACATTGGAAAGAGCCGAATAGATCAACGCCATCCAAAAAAGACTGGGGGGTGTTAGCACTTCTTGGTTTAACAGGAGTGTTTTTGTACAATATTTTCTTTTTTATGGCTACGAAATACGCACCAATCGTCAAAAGTTCACTAGTCATTGCAGTTAACGCACCGCTCATTACGCTGATGTCGGCATTGTTTTTAAAAGAAAGATTGAACATGAGAAGCATATTTGGCATGTTTCTTGCTGTATTTGGGGCGGTATATATCATTACAAACGGTCATCCGTCTGTACTTATCGAAATGGGTGTCGCACCAATCGATCTCGTGTTAGTAGGAGCATGTCTCAGCTGGAGTACATACTCTGTCATTGGAAAAATTGCGATGAAAAAGTTTAGTCCTCTTGCAGCGACAACATATGCAACAGGTTTTGGGACAGTATTTCTAGCGCCGTTTGCGCTATATTACACTTCCCTTGCATCCATTGAAGCGAGCGGATGGGATGTTTGGTTGAGCGTTCTATACGTTGCTATTGTTGTTTCGGCAATCAGCTTTGTTTGGTGGTATAATGGCATCCAAAAAGTAGGTGCTTCAACTGCTTCCGTTTTCATTAATGTCATGCCTATTTCTGCTACCGTAATGGGAACAATGTTTTTTAATGAACATTTAACGTTCACTCATATTATTGGAGCAGCGTTTGTCTTTAGTGGTATTTTCCTTAATATTTACAGCAAACAAGAAAAAATGGTGTTTTCTCTCATCAAAAAAGGAGCGAACATATGACTGTTGTAAAGAATAATCATATTTGAGGTGCAAGAAACATGTGGAAAGGCTACGGGCTCGTATTGTTATCAGCAACCGGATTTGCGTTCATTCCAATCTTTGCATTGCATGCATACAATAGTGGCGTCAATGTCACGACATTGTTGTTTTTACGTTTTGCCTTGGCTGCTCTGTTCTTTTTTATGTATGCATGGTTCCAAAAGAAAAACGAGAAAGTATCGTGGTCCCAGTTATTTTATCTATTTTTACTTGGCGGCATTTTCTATATGCTACAATCTTCGCTTTATTTTCATGCCGTAAAGTACATTCCGTCATCGCTCGCTGCTTTATTGTTGTATTTAAACCCTATATTCGTCGCTGTGTTTTCGTTTTTTATCAATAAAGAAAAGTTGACGAGACAAACCGTCATCGCGATCTTGATTTCTTTTTCAGGAATGTTGCTCGTTCTAGGAGCACCAGAAGGAAAAATCCATCCAATTGGTATTGCGTTAGCTATTGGAGCAGCGGTAATTTACTCGATTTACATTATTGTCGGAAATAAAGTGATAGCACACGTTCCACCGATGACAGCAAGCGCCTACATCGCACTTTTTGCAGCTCTGTCTTTTTTTGTCTGGGGAATCAGTACGGAAACGCTACATTTCCAATTTGATGCGAAAGGATGGATTCCGGTGATCGGAACATCGTTCGTTTCGAGCGTTTTAGCAATGCTGGCGTTTTTTGCAGGAATGAATATCATTGGCCCGACAAAAGCAGCAATTTTAAGTATGATAGAACCGATCGTGACGTTCCTTCTATCAATGGTCTTTTTGCAGGAACGTATGTCCTTTATGCAAATGATCGGTGGACTGATTGTGTTAAGCAGCGCTATGCTCGTTGCCATGGGAAAGGAACAACAAGACAAGAAAAAGACGACCTCCATCAGCGCATAATGGTGGGGAATCTAAATCGTGTGTTTAAATAACAGCAAGGGAGGAAATAAGGTGAAAAACTTTCCATCGGTCGCGCTAGTAACAGGTGCATCGAGTGGATTTGGACTGCTTGTAAGCATCGCGCTTGCTAGAGAAGGGTATCGAGTAATCGCTTCAATGCGGAACATAGAAAATAAGGAAATGCTTAAAGCAGCGGCACATAAAGCAGGCGTTTGGGACCAGATTGAGGTAGCGCCTCTTGATGTCACTGATTTCGCCGCAGCGGAATCGGTCGTGAGCGATGTCATCAATCGCTACGGACGAATCGACGTATTAGTTAACAATGCAGGATTTGCTGTTGGTGGTTTTGTGGAAGAACTCGCTCTTGAGGAGTGGGAGCGGCAATTTGCGACGAACGTTTTCGGATTAGTTGCGGTCACCAAAGCGGTATTACCCGTAATGCGAGCGCAGCACAGTGGCAAAATCATTAACATTAGTAGTATTAGCGGTCAGATTGGTTTTCCGTCGCTGGGACCGTATGTTGCCTCTAAGTTTGCTGTTGAAGGATTTAGCGAGTCACTCCGTCTAGAGATGTTGCCACACGGGGTGTATGTCGTCTTAATCGAGCCAGGTTCGTACAAAACGAATATTTGGTCCAAAGGGCTTCAACAAGGGGGATCCGTTCGTTCAGATTCACCGTACGCAAAAGAGATGAAAACGATTTTGCAGCATGTGAATCGGATCGCCAAAACTGCACCTCCTCCTGACGAAGTCATTGATCAAATTGTAAAAGTCGTTCAATCTCCAACTCCCCGTTTACGTTATCCTGTCGGTAGAGGAGTCAAATGGATGCTCCGATTGAAAAACTGGCTGCCATGGAAGTGGTGGGAACGACTTTTCATAAAACAGTTGCATGATAAATAACAATAAGAAATAACAATAAGAGCCTCTTTAACGGTGGAAGAGGGGAACAAAAAAACACCGTCGAAAGAAAATATTACGGCATGATGGAGGGACTATGCTACAAATAAAACGATTATCGGAATGTACGTTAGAAGAAGCAGTACGTGCTTGGAACGCTGGATTTGAAGGGTATTATTTTCCGATCCAACTGACGATAGAAAGCTTTTTGCATCGATTGGTAGGGGAAGAGCTTTCTCCTTTGTTATCTATTATTGCTTTTCAACATGGGGAACCCGTTGGAATCGTGCTAAACGGCATTCGTGAATTTCAAGGAACTTTAATGGCTTGGAACGGAGGCACAGGAGTAGCGCCTGCATTTCGAAAAACAGGGGTTGGAAAAGCGCTCATGGAAGCAACAATTAACATATACCAAGAGGTAGGCGTCGAGCTTGCGACATTGGAAGCGATTAGCGAAAACGAGCGAGCCATTTCGTTATATAAAAAGTTAGGATACGGCATCGTGGATGAACTCGAATATTTGCAATTCCAAAAAGCGATGCCACATTTATTAGACGCCGAACCATTTCAAGTGGAGGTCACTATTCCACAACAAGTAAGCCATCTTTCGTTTTATAAAGGGCTACATCCGTGGCAAACGCAATGGCAAAGCGCCAAAAATGGCGAAGCACTTCTTGTAAAAGACGAACGGGGATGCGACATCGGTTACGCATATTATCGCCGCGTTTTTGATCAGAAAGGCAAGCATGAAAAAACGATTTTATTTCAGTGCGAAGCTTCCCCCGAAAGAAACGACAAAGAACATATCCTTCGGCTTTTGCTTACAAAAGTGTTTAGTAATTGTCCAGACGAGATCGTGAAAGTAGTAGCAAACATACCGATTACTTATTCGTCGCCCACCTACTCACTTTTAAAAGAAATCGGCTTTCAAACAACCGTCAAACAAGTGTGGATGCAGAAACGGATGAGATAAAAAAGCTGTTGGAACAAGCCCAACAGCTTTTTTCGTCTAGCCAAGCGAAAGTTGCCATGATACCCCATATTGGTCTTCCACCCAGGCGAATTTCTTGCTAAATGGATAGGAACCTAGGGGCACGAGCACTTTTCCTGATTGAGAGAGCCGTTCAAAAACACGGTCAATTTCTTCTTCCGTATCACACGTGACACATAGCGACATCGCAGGCGTAAACTCATGATGGTCAATGTGATTATCAATCGCCATTAACCGTTGCCCTTTTAATCGAAACGTTGCGTGAAACATTATTCCGTTTTCTTGAGGCACAATTTGTTCGATTTCCGCTGGAGAAAAAACGGACGTATAAAAACGAATCGCTTCTTCTGCCTGCCCTGAAAACATAAGACATGTCACAATTTTTTGATCCATAAGCCCACTCCTTTATGACGAACGAATGTATGTTCTTATGTCTGATTATCTCGAACTTTTCATCTGTTGTCAATAGTTTACTCTCTTGACTACGTACTATAGTCCAAGGTTTATACTTGGGTAGGAGGGGATTCATATGTATCGAATTAGCGAGCTAGCAAAACAATGTGGAGTGAATAAAGAAACGATCCGCTATTATGAGCGCAGGAAGTTGCTTTCGCCACCTGCTCGCACAGAAGCAGGATATCGCTTATATTCAGAAAAAGAAGTGAACCGCATCCAATTCATTAAACGTCTGCAACAGCTCGGATTTTCGTTAACAGAAATTCATCAACTGCTTGGCATTGTCGATCAAGATAAAGAAAGATGTGCAAATATGTATGAGTTTGTATCGAAAAAACGAAACCAATTGCAAAGGCAAATCAAAGACTTGCAACGAATGGAACGAGTGCTACAAGACTTACAACATCGATGCCCGGACGAAAAAGCATTATATGAGTGCCCGATTATTGAGTCATTGATTGAGGAGGAATGAGTATCATGAAAACGTATACGATGCATATCAAAGGGATGACGTGTCCAAGCTGTGCAAAACACATTGCTTCTATTCTTGAACAAATGGGCGCAAAACACATTCATGTTAGTTTTCGCCGCGGGGAAGCGGTATGTAAACTTTCTCCTACTCATATAGAAGCGGCAAAACAAGCCATAGCGGCAGCTGGTTACGAACCAATAGAAGCAGTGGAAAAAGCAGAGGAAACATATGACTACATCATCATCGGCTCCGGCTCGGCCGCTTTTGCCTCGGCGATCGAGGCAAGAAAATGTGGCGCAAAAGTAGCGATGATCGAACGAGGAACGGTAGGAGGGACATGCGTAAATATCGGTTGTGTACCTTCGAAAACGCTGCTCCGGGCAGGGGAAATTAACTTCCTTGCGAAAAATCCTCCGTTCGCTGGGCTGCATACATCTGCAGGAGATGTGGATTTAGCCGCATTAATCGAGCAAAAAAATGAATTAGTCCAATACCTACGCCAAACGAAATATGTAAATCTCATCGACGAATACGGATTTACGCTTATTCAAGGGGAAGCGGCATTTGTCGACGAAAACACAGTAGAAGTCAATGGGAAAAAATTATCAGCGGGCCGCTTCCTTATTGCCACAGGTGCTTCTTCGGCCATCCCGAATATCCCTGGACTTGCGGATGTGGATTACGTGACAAGCACGACGCTACTCGAACGAAAAGAAGTACCGAAACGACTAGCGGTCATCGGTTCTGGTTATATTGGTATCGAACTTGGGCAACTGTTTCATCGTTTCGGTTCTGACGTTACGTTGATGCAACGAAGCCAACGGCTATTAAAAACGTACGATCGAGAAATCTCCGAAGCAATGACAGAAGCGCTCACGAATCAAGGCATCCGCCTTCTCACAGGAGTGTCCTTTGAACGCATTGAACAAGACGGAAATGTGAAAAAAATATATATCGAAATCGATGGAAAAAAACAAGTAGTCGAAGCGGATGAGTTGCTCATTGCTACTGGGAGAACACCGAATACTAAGGCGTTGCGTTTGGAAGCAGCTGGAGTGAAAACCGGTTCACGTGGTGAAATTATTGTCAATGATTATTTACAAACGACAAATTCGCATATTTACGCGGCAGGGGATGTCACGCTTGGTCCACAATTTGTTTATGTCGCCGCATACGAAGGAATGATCGCCGCAGCAAACGCGATTGGCGGACAAAAGAAAAAAATTCAGCTTGACACCATCCCAGCTGTTACGTTTAGTTCTCCAGCGGTCGCCACGGTAGGGCTAACGGAACAGCAAGCAAAAGAAAGCGGATACGAAGTAAAAACGTCTGTTTTGCCATTGGAAGCCGTCCCACGAGCAATTGTGAATCACGAAACGACCGGTGTTTTTAAATTAGTCGCGGATGCAAAAACAGGGAAATTATTAGGCGCTCACGTGGTGGCAGAACATGCAGGGGAAGTCATTTATGCAGCGACACTCGCAGTCAAATTCGGCTTAACTATCGACGACCTTCGTGAAACGCTTGCTCCGTATGTAACGATGGCAGAAGGATTAAAACTCGCAGCGTTAACGTTTGACCAAGATGTTGGAAAATTATCTTGTTGCGCAGGATAAGCCACTTCCAGATGGAAGCGGCTCTAGTTTTCTTTCTTATTTAACGCTTGCTTTAACAAATCACCTAAACTCGTGCCAAACGAATCATTGTCAGCACTATATTTTTTCAATAACGCTCGTTCCTTATGTCCGAGTTTCGCTTTTTTCTGTTCTTCGGCTTTTTCGATGACATTACAAGGTCGGCATTGGAAGTAGACACCTGCTTTTCCTTCGTGAATTTCCATCCGCTTTTTACATTGTGAGCAGCGTCGGTTTGAAAGCTTTGGATCTTTTCGTTTTCGGAATCGGCATGCCATATTCGAGCATACGAGCATGCGTCCCTCTTTTGTCGCCCGTTCTTTTAAAAACGACCCGCATTCTGGACACATCGAGCCAGTTAAATTATGGGCGCGATACGTTCGTTCACTTTGTTTTATTTCCGCTACCAACCGCTCCGTTTGCTTGCGGATGTTTTGAAGGAAAGCTTTCGGGTCACCGTTTCCGCGGGCGATTGCTTCTAATTCTTTTTCCCACTTTGCAGTCAACTGTGGCGATTTTAATTCCTCGTTTACAAGTTCAATTAATTGTTTTCCTTTCGGTGTCGGATAAAACCGCCCGTTTTTTCGCTCAACCGTTTCTGTTTCGATGAGACGTTCAATAATGTCAGCGCGCGTCGCTGGCGTACCTAGTCCGTATTTTTCCATTTGCGTCAAAAGATCTGCTTCCGAGTAGCGAAGAGGAGGTTCTGTTAGCGCCTCTTTTTTCTCTAACCGAACAGAAACCGTTTGCCCTTTCGTAAAAGTGGGGAAAGCCGCTTTCCCCTCTTGCTTTTCTAAAACGCGGCGAAACCCTGCGTTCACTACTCTCGTTTCGCGCGCGACAAATGCTTCGTTAGCGATATCAAAAACAACATGAACCGTTTCGTATTCGCAAGCTGGATAAAAAAGAGCTAAAAAGCGACGAGCAATTAAGTCATATAGTTTTCGTTCATCGGCAGAAAGCTTACCGATATCAAGTCGCTCTTCCGTCGGAATAATCGCATGATGGTCTGTTACTTTTTCATTATCAAATACCCGTCGAGCCATCACCTTCCCTTTATGTTTTAAAAGCGGAGCAATTTCGTCTACATACCCAGATTTCATTGCCTCTAGTCGATCAAACATCGTGTTTTCCATATCGGTCGTTAAGTAGCGCGAATCGGTGCGCGGATAGGTTACGAGTTTATGCTGTTCATATAGCCGTTGTAACACGCTTAACGTTTTTTTCGCAGAAAAGCCAAATCGCTTGTTTGCGTCCCGTTGTAATTCGGTTAAGTCGTAAGGGAGTGGTTGCGCTTCTTTTTTTGCTTTTCGTTCGACAGAAATAACGGTTGCTTGCTTGTTTTTTAGTTTTTCATATAGCTGTTCCGCCAACTCTTTCGAAAATATTCGCTTTTCTCCGTTGCGCTCTAAAGTGGCAGCAACAGATCCAATGTTCGCATGAATTGTCCAGTATGGCACCGGTTTAAACGACTGAATTTCTTTTTCCCGCTCCATCATCATCGCAAGCGTCGGTGTTTGGACACGACCTGCGGAAAGTGGTTCATTGTATTTGGTCGTTAGCGCTCTCGTCACGTTTAATCCAATCAACCAATCTGCTTCTGCCCGACAAACAGCTGATTCATATAAACGATCAAACTGTTTTCCTGGTTTTAAATGTTGAAACCCGTCACGAATCGCATGGTCGGTTTGCGACGAAATCCAAAGGCGAAGGAGCGGTTTTTTCCATTGGATCTTTTTTAAAATCCACCGTGCGACGAGTTCGCCTTCCCGTCCAGCATCGGTAGCGATAATGCAGTTTTTAATGTCTTGTCGTTTTGCTAGTGCTTCGATAGCGCGAAATTGATGGCTTGTTTGTCGAATGATGTTGAGGCCCATTTTTTCTGGGATAATCGGCAAATCTTCTAGCCGCCACGTTTTATATGTTTGGTTATAATGCTCTGGCATTTTCAGCTCAATCAAATGACCAAGCGCCCATGTGACGATATATTTCGGTCCTTCAAAGTAATGTTTATGTTGTTCCCGACAGCCCAGCACGCGAGCAATTTCCCGCGCCACGCTCGGCTTTTCGGCAAGAACGAGTGATTTCATTTTATATTTTCCTCCTAAACACAAGACTACTTGTTCAGTATAGCGGAAAGGGGAGGGGTTTGAAAATAAGAAAAGAACATGCACCCATTCATTAATGGCTCATACGATAGAATGAGGAAAAATAGGAGGGCTTTCATCATGAATGAACAAAACAATATAAGGTTTATGAAGGATCTTGAAAAATCCATTAATGGAGAGTACAGTGCAATTCATTGTTATGCAATATTAGCTAATTTGGCAAAAGAAGAAAATATCAGAAAACAAATTGTTGAAATTCGACAGGATGAAATTAAACATTTACAACAGTTCGAGTATATTTATATGAGTTTGACCGGAAGACGTCCTCAACCGAAGATGATTGAAAGATGCCCAAATGATTATAAAAACGGACTAGAATTGGCGTTGCAAGACGAACAACAAACCGTCGATTTTTATTTAGAAATAGCAGATTATACAACGAATCCGTATATAAAGAAAGTATTTCGCCGAGCAGCAGCTGATGAACAAAATCACGCTGTTTGGTTTTTATACTATTTTTCTAAAGCTGAATAACAAGAGGGCAGAATAAAACCTGCCTTCTTTCATGTTCATTTTTTAAGTTTACATAACATAAATTATAGGAAGTTAAATGAATTATATCTCATATAATAAGTAAACTTTTGTTTTTGAGACGAAAGAAAAAATTATAAGCCACAGCTACTCATAGATATGTTAGTAACTAGCTGCGGCTTATGATGAAACAAACACTATATAATCCGTCCTTTCTTATGTCGCTTATGCAATATCTTCATTGTAGTAGCGAACACCTTTGTACTGAACACGGATCGGAATTTGTTTTTCATGTTCATATTGGCGACATAATTTTTTTGCTTTTATACACGCATCCATCATTCCATCTGCAATAACAGCTTCTTCCCATACAACTGGTTGTTGGCGATGTGTGCTAAAAGTGAAAATGTATTGTTTCATATACATCCTCCTCCCTTTTTTCTTATTTCCTACTCATATATCCATTTCGTTTATTATTATAATGCAAGCCTGTATTATAATGAAGTTTGAAACTGTTACAACATTGTAAACTTTTACAATGCAGTTTGTAAATAAAAACAAGCCTAAGGAAACACCCTTAGACTTGTCCCATTTAATTTAAGTTCAAACTTATTTACCCACAGCTTTTTTCACTTGTGCTTCCTGACGAGTCGGCCAGCATTCAACACCTTTTAATCCTTCGATATCGTCAGCGTAAAACACTGGTTCTTCTCCGCGTTTCCGTTTTGCCATGTAATCATCAAGTGCTTTAAATGCAATACGACCAAGTAAACCAATCGCTACTAAGTTTGTTAACGCCATAAGCGCCATTGCTAAGTCAGCTAAATCCCAAACAATTTGCAAGCTAGCAAGCGCTCCGAAAATAACCATTCCAATTGCTAGTACACGGTAAACGAATAATGCTGTTTTTCCTTTGCTAATAAACTCAATGTTTGCTTCACCATAGTAATAACTTCCGATGATCGAGCTGAAAGCAAACATGAAAATAGCTGCCGATAAGAAAATACCTGCCCAAGAACCGAAGTGTTCAGAGAGCGCTGCTTGTGTTAATTCAATTCCAACAAGTTCACCTGTTTTATACGTATCTGATAATAAAATGATAAATGCTGTAGCACTACATACAAGCAATGTATCGAAAAATACCCCTAACGCTTGAATAAATCCTTGTTTCGCCGGATGTGATACAGTTGCGGTCGCGGCTGCATTTGGTGCACTACCCATACCAGCTTCATTAGAGAACAATCCACGTTTTACTCCCATCATAATTGCGGCACCCATACCACCACCAACAACTTGTTCTAAGCCGAAAGCACTTTTGAAAATTAAAGCAATAACCGCTGGAATTTCAGTAATGTTTGTCACCATCACATACAATGCTAATCCGATGTAGAAAAACGCCATGATCGGAACGATAATTTCAGAGAAACGAGCAATGCGTGTAACTCCTCCGAAAATAATCACTGCTGTTAATGCCGCTAAAAGGAAAGCGGTTACATATGGATTCAAGCTAAATGAATTTTTAAATGCTGTGGCAATCGTATTACTTTGTACAGCGTTAAATGTTAGTCCAAAGCTAGCGATAATGGTAAAAGCGAAAATCGTGCTCATCCAACGCGCGCCCAATTGTTTTTCCATATAGTATCCTGGACCGCCTTTAAAACCAACATCGCTTTTTACTTTAAAAATTTGTGCTAATGTGCTTTCAACAAACGCACTCGCTCCACCTAAAATCGCAACAAGCCACATCCAAAATACCGCTCCCGGACCACCGATTGCTAGCGCCATGGCAACCCCGGCAACGTTACCTGTTCCGATACGTGTAGCTGCACCGATGAAAAACGCTTGAAGTGAAGAAATCTCAGTATTCCCTTTTCCTTCAGGAGATTTTTCTTTTAAAACGCGGAACATTTCTCCAATCAAACGGATTTGCGCAAATTTTGTCCCGATCGTGAAGTACAAACCGAGACCAAGCAACAAACCGATAATGACATAAGACCAGAGAATGTTGTTTAAAAATCCAACGACTTGATTAATGAACTCCATACACTTCCTCCTTAAAAATGAATAATTAAGATAATTAGTAAGATTATTAATCTTGTAATAGTATTATCTGAAAATTAAAATTATGCGTCAATAGTAAAAAATAGAAAAACGAATACAATTTACAGCGTTAAAGGAACAAAATTGAAAATAAATTATTTTTATATATTATTTCAAAACAATCTTAATAACAAGTTTTTTATTTTCTCACATACTATTCAAATACAATCTTTTTTTAAAAAAATTTTTTGTTAACTAAAAAATTTTTTAAATTAACATAAAAACACCCGTCATCCTGGGTGTTTTTACAATTTGTATAACAATAATTTTTTTAGTAAAGGGGCTAAAAATGTCGGTAACTGTTCTACATTGGGAACAATTACATGATAATGTCCATATATATTTTCAATCGTTTTTTGTTGACTTTCGGTAATTATCCCCTCTGCTAAAAACACATTTACTACCTCAATTCCTAATTTTCTCGCTTCTATAACCGCTTCGTGCGTATCTACAATCCCGTTCTGATCATATCCGAAAGCAGCTGGTTCTCCATCAGAAAAAACAAGCAAAAATTTTTGTTTTTCATTTCTTTTCTGTAACTCTTCTGTCATTAATCGAATAGCTAAACCATCACGGTTATCTTCTTGAGGCTCTAGTTGCATAATTTTTGCTCCATGATCTTTTCTTAGAGAATCATCAAAATCAATAACGATTTGAAAATAGTTAGGTTGATAAGATGCTGTGGCTTCGCTCGTATCCTCCCAGAAACCAACGATTTTATGTGGAACTCGCAACGCTTTAAGGGATTCATGAAATAAAACAATTCCTCTTTTTGTTTCTTCCATTTTGTCATACATTGAGGCAGAACAATCGACAAGCAAAACAAAAACAGCATCTAACAACGGAGATGTTTCGTGTTTTTTATAAAATAAACGCGGATGTTCCTCCGTAAAAAAGCGTAGTAGCTTTTTATTTAAACGTCCTACATGTAAATCTGTACGGGGGTGTATTTTTTTATGTTCAAGCACTTTTTCAATGGATCGTGTCAATTTTTTTTGATACGGTGCAATAGCTTCTCGGTCACATTCATACTGTTTCATTTGCTCGATTGTCGGTGGCAAGGCATCCACAAATATCGGCCTAACGTAACGATTTTCTTTGCCATATTCGTGCTCCGAACGCCCAAAAAATCCTTGGCGCTGCTCTTGTTGTTCTAGATGTGTATAATCGTTACGCGTCGTTTTTTGTGACGAACCATGTACAATTCCAAGTGCTTGATCTCCCGCTTCTCCTTGCCGAACCCCTTCCCCGAGTAAGTCAGTCTGTGAACCTTGTTCGAGATCAAACTGTAAAAAACTATTCGTCATATCGCTCGTTTCACGATGCCATGTATACATCGTCTCTTGAAAAATATTTTCATCTTCCGACTTTTTATCAAGTACGTCATGATTTTTCAATGGATCTTTGCGACGAATATCTTCCCGATCTTCTTGTTGGTCAACGTAAATATACTCTGGGAGATGAAAATATGTGTTTAACATATCAGCATCTAACAATTCATCTAACACATCTATCATGGTAAGTACAATACGTGCAATGTGCGCGGTCGATTTTGCATCATATACATTTCGTATTTCACGCTCAACAAATGGAAGAGCTAAGCGTAAACGTTCAGGAAGAAAAATATCGTGTACGGGTTGCTCCGCTGTTAGTAGTAAATATAAATAATTAAACAGCGCATCTGTATAAACACTTTTTGTCATATTTACATTCCATTGTGTTTCGAAATAATGTCGATATACATGTTTCCGAATAGCAAACGCTTTTTTTGTACCAGGACGTACAAACCGACATATATCTTCCAATCGTATATCTTCAAGTAATACGAACAACTGTTTAGCAAAGCTCGGAATAGAATATGCTTTTATTTGATGAAGAAAAAGAAGAATATCTTTGTCATTTGTATTATAAAAGTTTCCAATCGTTCGCAAAAACAAATCACTTTTTAATCCGTATACGTACTGCTCTTTTGGGCGGTTATCCCAAAAATGACTAACAATCACTTTTTTATGCTGTCGATCAAGATACGACTGGTATCCAAACTCGAGTTCCATTTGTTCATCTTTTGTTAATGTTTTCACTAAATCAGATAGCTCCATAAACAAAAAAGAATCGATTTTTTTATCATTAAACATAATAAAACGATTCATGTAGCCACCCTCATTCATCAAACAACGTTTCGGCTAAGTTGCGCACCGCAGCTTTTTCCCGGTCGTCTTCTAATTTCTCGACAATGGCTCGTTCAATGGCACGTCGTGGTGGAATGTACACCGCTAAATCGCAAGCATCGATTAACGCTCGAATGGAAGCTGCTTCTTCTGATACAAATCCTTGCTGCACTTGAACAATTAAATCCGCTGACAGTGTAACAAAACGATTTAATAATGTTTCATTTGTTAACTTCGTTTGCTGTTGTAAAATACGTTTTAATGTCTCCCCTTGAACATATGGTACATCAATGATAACAAAGCGATTTTTTAATGCTTCATTTAGAGGAACTGTTCCCACATATCCTTCATTAATTGCCGCAATGACACCAAACGTTGATTTTGCTTTGACAACTTCAGCAGTAAACGGATTTGTAATCATTTTTCGATAATCGAGCACCCCATTTAAAATCGGTAACGTCTCTGGTTTAGCCATATTAATTTCATCGATATACAACAGATGCCCTTTTGTCATCGCTTGAATAACAGGCCCTGGGATAAATTCAATCGTCGCTTGTCCATGTGTTTGTTGAATGGTCTTAAAGCCAAGCATCGCCTCAGCATCTAAATCAATCGAACAATTGATGCTATGCATCGGCTGTCCAAAGAAAAGCGATAACGTTTCGGCTAATTTTGTTTTCCCTGATCCTGTTGGCCCCTTTAACAACACATTTTTTCCTAACGCTAAGGCGATGATTGCGTCATATATAATAGACTCATGAGCGGGGGTGTATGCAATATGTTCAACTTGTTCATTTATTTCATTTTTAAACATCTCTCTTCTTTTTTTAACGATCTCTTCAATTGTTTCAGGAAGCGTGAGTGATTGTGTATAAATCATGATGTCATTCCTTTCTATGTTTTGTACGTACGTATTGTACAAAAAATAAACGAATTTGTACAAATGAAAGATATGTTTAACATAATTATATTATGTTAACAAACAAATGAAAAAGGGAGCCACTCGGCATTATCGACTTTTGACGAGTAGCTCAACTGCCTCCTGAATGAGTTTTTCACTTTCTAACGATCCTGTTTCTACATCCTTGCGAATGCAACGCTCTAAATTAGCACTTACAACAACCGCGATGGCGCGATCAACAGCACTACGAATAGCTGACAACTGAGCAACTACTTCTTTACAATCCTTCTGTTCATCCATCATTTTAAGCACACCACGAACTTGTCCTTCAATCCGTTTTAAACGGTTCTTTACTTGATTATCATATGTCATATTCATCAAACTCCTTTTCATATACCCTTATCAGTATATTAAATGAAACATGATTGTTTTGTCAACTAAAATTATCTTTAATCGCTTTACGAATAAGCGCTTCACAACGATCTAGTTCTGTTTTTAATTGTCTCTTATACAGTTGGGCTTTTTTATATCCTTCCTCGGTGAAACGATAATAAACGACCTCTTGATATTTCATTCCTTCTTTTTTCTTTTTTACTTGTTCTAAAATTCCATCTTCGATTAAATCATGTAGCGCTTTGTATACCTCCGAATGATTTGGACGATATCCAAATGGCTGAAACTCTTCACGAAGCACATCTAACAGTTTTAATCCATACAATCGTTCTTGTTCAGTTAAAGTAATTAAATATAACTTTAAAAATGCACGTTGTTTTAATAAAAATCCGCTTGGTTTTCTTTTCTCACTCATCCTTTCTCCTCCTTTCACATGACACATTCTTTACTAAAAAGAAAAATCCTTCTCTATTTCCATTATAATTGAACATTTTTATTTTTATTCAGTTTTTATTTAGAACATAGTTTTATTATATAAATTCTAAAAAAAAGAAGAAGGGATTCCCCCTCCTTCATTTGAACACGATCGTTTTATTTTCATGAATAATTACACGATCTTCTAAGTGCCACTTTAGTGCACGAACAAGAACAGTTTTTTCAATCATACGTCCAATTCGTTTTAAGTCTTCTACATGATGTTTATGATCGACTCGCTCGACGTCTTGTTCAATAATTGGTCCTTCGTCTAAATCATCTGTTACATAATGAGAAGTAGCACCGATCAACTTCACCCCACGTCGATAAGCTTGTTCATATGGCCGAGCACCAACAAACGCTGGTAAAAACGAATGATGAATATTAATGATTCGCGCTGGAAACGTCGCAACAAAACGAGGTGACAAAATTTGCATATAACGGGCAAGCACAATCACATCAATATCGTATTCCTTTAACAACTGTATTTGTTTTTCTTCCGCTTCCTGTTTTGTTTCTTTTGTCACAGGTATGTAATAGTACGGAATGCCAAACGACTCCACTATTTCTCTCATGTGCTCATGATTGCTGATAACTAGTGCGAAATCTGCAAGTAACTCTCCCGCTTGCCACTCCCATAATAATTCTAATAAACAATGCTCTTCCTTTGAAACAAATATGGCCACTTTTTTCATATGCGTATGTAAACTCAATCGCCATTTCATTTCAAACTGTTGCGCTATTGTTGCAAATTCTCCTTCTATCGCTTCTTTTCTTTTCGATATATTTGGGGCGTCGAACTCGATTCGTAAAAAAAATGTAC
The DNA here is from genome assembly GCF_051200995.1 of Anoxybacillus eryuanensis. Taxonomy (NCBI): domain Bacteria; kingdom Bacillati; phylum Bacillota; class Bacilli; order Caryophanales; family Anoxybacillaceae; genus Anoxybacillus; species Anoxybacillus eryuanensis. Next base: position 75,560 of record NZ_JBPODS010000004.1, read on the forward strand.
CACCTTCAGGATCTGTCGAATATTGACTCGACTCCACAATATTGGCCCCTTGTTCATACAGAAAAGTGGTAACGGCTGCCACAATCCCAGGTTGATCTGGACATGAAATAAGTAACCTTGCCCGATCTTCATATTTATCCATAAACTTTTGGACATGTTTTTGTTGAAAATACATTGTAACTCCCCCCGTAAACAGAAAAATGAGATAAAATAATAGCATTTATTATAACAAATAAAAAAATAGTCGAGAACATATCCCGACTATTTTTTACTTATTCAATATTTTTCTTACTCCAAACGCCCCTTTCCACGCAGGAGTAGACTGTTTATTAGATGAAAGATACGTGTATAACGCGCCCATAAATAATGAGCCACCAACGATATTCCCAAGCGTTACAGGTACGATGTTATGGATCATTCCTGCCACATGAATCGTATCTGGGTGTTGAACAGCCAAAGCAAGTGAAAAAATAACAAAGTTTGCAATAGAGTGTTCATATCCAGAAGCAAAAAAGACAAAAACAATTAAAATCATCGCAAATATTTTTGCGATATCTTCTTTCATTTGCATCGGAATAAAAATAGCTAAACAAACAAGCCAGTTACACAAAATCCCTTTGACAAACAATTGTGTCGTTGTTGCATGCATTTTTTTCAATGCAATCGCAAATAGTAAATGATCCGTCGGAATATCGTGAAAAATACCCGACTGTGCGATTAAAAAGGCAAAGAAAATCGCACCAAGCAAGTTCCCACCATAACACATTATCCAGTTGAGAAGCGTATCTCCGATCGTTGTTTCTTTTTGAAGCGTACTCACAGTAAAATACATTGTATTCCCTGTAAATAACTCTGCCCCTCCGTACATAATAAGAACAAGGGCAATACCGAAAAAGATGCCACTTACTAAATATGTTGCTGGTGAATGTGTCTCGTAAAAATATTGACCCAAACGAACACAAAGAATAAGAGCAAACCCGATATATACACCTGCTAAAGCAGCACGAATCACGTATTGAAGCGGTGATTTTTGCAAAATGGATCGCTTCTTTAATGCGAGCTCTTTACATGTCTGTAAAGCTTCCATTGTTCTCTCACTTCTCTTTCTCTTTTGTGATGTTTTTCACATTTATCCTACTCCTCTTTTTTCTGTTTTTCAATGCGTTTGTGTAAATGTTAAAAGAACTGTCAACACTTTATTTTTGTAAACGTTTGCGAATAAAATGGCTATTGCAATTTTTTCAACTATTGTTCTCATCCTTTGCAAACTCATGCACAAATGTATTAATATAAAAAAGGTGCAAAATACATTGTTAGAGGAGGAAGCTATGAACTACATAAAAGAGCAAAACGGACAGCTATGGTTAACAGAAGATGAGCGTGAAAATTTAAAAATTAGTTATCGTATTAAAGAGATCGTTTACTCAGAGCGTTCACCATTTCAACATGTAATGATTTTGGACTCATACGACTTTGGAAGAATGCTTGTGCTTGATGGAGTTGTACAAACAACTTCTATTGATGGACATATTTACAATGAGATGATTACACATGTTCCTCTTTCTCTTCATCCGTCGCCAAAGAAAGTTTTAATTATTGGTGGGGGCGATTGTGGAGCAGCTCGTGAAGTGGCGAAATATGAAGAGGTAGAAGAAATACATCTCGTCGAAATCGATGAACTTGTTGTTCAAGCCTGTAAAGAACATTTACCTGAAGTATCGGGAAATCTTTCAGATCCACGTGTGCAGTATGTATATAAAGATGGTGTTCAATTCGTTAAAGATCACGTGAATACGTACGATGTCATTATCATTGACTCATCTGATCCGATCGGCCCTGCTCAAGTATTATTTGAATATGATTTTTATAAAAGTGTGCATGAAGCACTCAAAGAAGATGGAATGATGGTTTGTCAAAGCCAATCGCCAATTTTCCATATGGACGTATTAAAACAAACATATACAAACATTCGTCATTTATTCCCACACGTTCACGTATATACGGCTACTGTTCCGACATATCCTGGTGGCCTATGGAGCTTTACTCTTGGCGCAAAACAAGCTGTTTCATTTGAGCGCCTTACCACATTTGCAAAACAAACGAAATACGTAAATGCTGATGTATTAAGCCAATGCTTTTGTCTGCCACAATTTATGAAAGAGCATCTTCAATCGTAGTCGGAATCATTCCGGCTACGATTGTTGACAAAAGTGTTTTTTTATATTACGATACAAAGCGTAATGATTACTATTTTCTTTAAAAGGAGCGTGCCCCTATGCGTGTGAAAGTCGTTTTACAATGTACAGAAACTGGCGATCGTAACTACATAACAACAAAAAATAAGCGCAACAACCCTGAAAGACTTGAATTAAAAAAATATTGCCCACGTTTGAAACGCCACACATTACATCGTGAAACAAAATAATGGGGCTGACTCAAAAGTCCCTTTTCAATGAAACTTCACTGAAGTATGTGAAAGAGACCACCTTTGAATCCCCTTGGTTTTACTGGGTTTTCGTGGTGGTCTCTTTTTTCATGTTTCCCCAGATAAGAGCATTACCGCTCTCTTGAGCCCACACCATTATTTTCAATGCAAATGAATGCGCCGCGCAAAATCAACGAATCGAAATTTATCAAGACGATGACGGGACTCTGTATATTGAAACAAACTCGCATCGTCTAAATAAACATAATTTCTTACAACGACAACGTGTGTATATTGTTTTAAATGCAAATACATACGATCTTCTTCTGTGCATTCTTCCACAAAAAATTCTTTTTTCGCAAAGCTGATTTTTAATTGCAATTCCTTCTCCAAATATTCATAAATGGACCGCGCACATATATCTTTAGACAAAAATGGAACAAATTTTTTATTAAAAAAGTCTTTGTCTAAAATAATGCGTTCATCTTCAATTTCTCGCACGCGCACAACTTTCCAAATATCTTCTCGTGCCGTGACATGAAGATGTTTTTTTAACACTTCATCAGGCTTGATCATTTCAAGCTGCTCAACAATTGTCCGCGATGGCTTTCCAAGCTTCTGTGCCAATTCCTTAAAACTAATTAGCCCAGAAATCGGGAAATCAAATTTACGTACATCTAATACAATTGAACCTTTTCCTTTAATTTTTTGAATATATCCATGCTCTGAAAGTAAATTGAGCGCTTTTCGAATCGTTTCTCGCGATGTTTCATATTGTTCAACAAGTTGATTTTCAGAAGGAATTTTCATCCCTGGTTTAAAAATTCCTTTTTCAATTTTTGATAATAAGTCATTGTAAATCGACAAGTATTTATTTTCACTCATTGTTTATCACCGAAAAATATTTTACCATTATTTTTTCAAGTAATAAACAATGGATTCATACGGACGTAGCGTCATTTGTTTAAATTCATTTGGTGAATCATCGTAGTTCGATAATAAAACTTGACTTGTATATTCGCTTATATCCATATGTTTTGGCCATTCAAAAACCGTTTCTTGTCCGTAAAAATTATTAATTACAACAAGCTTTTCATCGTTTCCATTGCGAATATATGCAAAAATGGAAGGATGATCTTCTAAAATGAGCTCATAGTCTCCTGTTGTAATGATGTCATACTGTTTACGCAACTGAATGAGTTTTTGATAATGATAAAAAATAGATGTTGGATCTTGTAATGCTTGTTGAACATTAATTTCTTTATAGTTATTCGCGACAGAAATCCAAGGCGTTCCCGTTGTAAAGCCTGCATGCAGCTCATCGCTCCATTGCATCGGTGTTCGCGAATTATCACGTGATTTTCGCTGTAAAATATGCAATACCTCTTGTTCACTTTTTCCTTGCTCTTTTAATATTCGGTACATATTTAATGATTCGACATCCCGATAGTCATCAATTCGTACAAATTTTGGATCGGTCATTCCGATTTCTTCACCTTGATAAATATAAGGTGTTCCTTGCATCATATGAATCGTTGTTGCTAACATTTTTGCAGATTCTTTATGATACCGTACATCATCACCATAACGAGAGACGATGCGCGGCTGGTCATGATTGCACCAAAATAAAGCGTTCCACCCACCGCCTTTATGCATATTCACTTGCCATTCTGATAAAATCTTTTTTAATTGCAAAAAGTCAAAATCGGCAACTGCCCACTTTTCTCCATTTGGGTAATCGACTTTTAAATGATGGAAATTAAACGTCATATTGAGTTCATGACGATCAGGATTTGTATATAAAATACAATGATCAATTGTCGTTGATGACATTTCCCCTACTGTCATCATATCGTACTTCGAAAACACTTCTCGATTCATCTCTTGTAAAAATTCATGAATGCGTGGACCATCTGTATAATATTTTCTACCGTCACCTGGAGGAAACGAGCCATCATCGTCTAAAAAGCGCTGATCTTTCGAAATTAAATTAATAACATCTAAACGGAAGCCGTCTACTCCTTTTTGTAACCAAAAATGCATCATATCGTATACATGCTTGCGTACTTCTTCGTTCTCCCAATTCAAATCAGCTTGTGTAACATCGAACAAGTGTAAATAGTACTGCCCTGTTTGTTCATCATATTCCCAAGCAGAGCCTCCAAATTTCGATTGCCAATTGTTCGGCTCATCTCTCCAAATGTAAAAATGACGATACGGGTTATCTTTCGATGAACGTGCTTGTTTAAACCATTCATGATCTGTTGATGTATGGTTTACAACAATATCCATAACAATTTTTATATTGCGCTTATGTGCTTCTTCAATAAGTTTTTCAAAGTCTTCCATTGTACCGTATGGCTCGTAAATTCGATAATAGTCGCTTATATCATATCCATTATCACGCTGCGGAGATTCGTAGATCGGGGTGAGCCAGATGGCATCAACCCCGAGAGTTTGTAAATAATCGAGTTTTTCTATAACTCCTTGCAAGTCACCAATTCCGTCACCGTTTGTATCTTTAAAACTTTTCGGGTAAATTTGATACACGACTGCTGTTTTCCACCATGGATGCATATTACTTACCGCCTTTCGTTTTTGCCAAGATGTATGTCAATGTAAACGGAACGATAAGCACAATGGCCATACCGATGAAAAACGGTACCCACTTGTCAGGGAAGATCGATAAAAAGCCAGGAAGTCCACCGACACCAATAGAAGATGCCTGCACTTTATTGATCGTAATAAAAATTCCCGCAATCGCTGAACCAATTAAAGCTGAAATGAATGGATAGCGGAATCGTAAGTTTACACCAAACATCGCTGGTTCTGTAATGCCTAAGTAAGCAGATACAGCGGATGTAAATGATAATCCTTTTAATTTTTCATCTTTTGTTGCAAACATCATCGCTAATGCTGCTGAACCTTGTGCAATGTTTGATAACGCAAGCATCGGCCATAAAAATGTTCCACCTGTGCTACCGATTAATTGCAAATCCACTGCTAAAAACGTATGATGCATTCCTGTGACAACAAGAACGGCATATAATCCCCCGTATACAAGACCACCTAACGCAGCAAAACGATCAAATAGCGAGACAAGACCATCTGTTAAAGCATTCGCAATCCCGAACGTCACAGGGCCAATTGCGATGAAAGAAATAAATCCTGTTACAAGTAAAGCGATTGGCGCAACAAGCAACAATTGAAACGCCTCTGGAATACGTTTTTTCAAAAATATTTCTAATTTCGCTAGCACATATGATGAAATTAAAATAGGTAATACTTGACCTTGATAACCAATTTTTTGAACGTCAAACCCAAATAAATTCCAATATGGCACAGTTCCTTCTTGAACAGCGGAAGCGTATGCCCATGCATTTAATAACGCTGGGTGAACGAGCATCAATCCGAGTACAATTCCAAGTAACTCGCTTCCACCAAATTTTTTTACCGCTGACCACCCAATTAATCCTGGCAAAAAGACAAACGCTGTGTTGGCAATTAAGTTAATCATATCAGCAACATCACGCCACTGTTTATGAACATCAACAATTGATTTTCCTTCATAAAAAATTCCTGGGCCTGTTAAAATGTTGTTAATCCCCATCAATAAACCGGCTGTGACGATAGCAGGTAAAATCGGAATAAAAATATCAGCTAACGTCTTAATTGCCCGTTGTAGCGGGTTTAATTTTTTTTCTGCAGCGTCTTTAATATCTTGTTTCGTTGCCCGACCAATCCCAGTCATTTCAACCATTTCGTTATACACTTTATCAACTAGTCCTTGTCCGATCACGACTTGGAACTGACCGTTTACTGAAAATGAACCTTTAACAATATCAATGTTTTCTAACGCTTCTTTATCTACTTTTCCTTCATCTTTTAACGCAAAACGAAGACGCGTCACACAGTGTGTAGCCGCGATGATATTCTCTTTCCCACCGACGGCTTGAACAATTTGCCCTACAGATTGTCTCATGATTTACTCCTCCTTAGTTAAAGCGTTTGCAACGAACGCCACCAACTTGTATATACAAGTTTATTGGTTGTCTTTATTTTAACCTGTATATACAAGTTAGTCAACCGCTCTCAAATAATTTTCAAAGAAAAAAGATGCCCATGTGGACATCTTTTTCACATTTATTTACTTTCTTTTTTTCGTGCATACATCGCTGCATGTCTTTTAATTTCACCAATTAATCGCATTTCTTCTTGTTTAGAAATCTCTAATGAAAGACCGTATTGAAACTCATTTGCATATGCTTTTTTCCAAATCACAATGCCTCGAACGGCTATTGGTTGATCAACAATCGTAAACTGTAACTCCACTTCGAGTTCACCTTTTGCGGAGTCGATCGGTAAATTTAAATTTGTCTCCAGTCGAATGCCACGTGGACTAATATCGTGAATTTCAGCTGCTCCTTTATCTGTTTCGACTTCTCGCTCACCAATACGTGTGATACGAAACGTACATGGGAGCGGTTGACCGAATTGATATCGAAAAGGTTCTTGACGTTTAAATCTCATCATAAATCCCCCACACACAAACTATACCTTCTTCAATATAATTGAAATCATAAATGAATGCAAGGGAATTATGACCATTTCACCCATGTATCCGTAACGTTACCAACTTCATCATAATCAAGCACGTATGTCACATTGCCATATCGATCGCTTAATCGTAGTTCGTCAACGTTGACTTCTTCAATGATCCCTTTCTCTGTTTTTAAAACAACATGTCCATGTGAAAGGAAATGACAATTTACTACTCGATGTGGATTTGTTTTCACTTCTTTAATAAGAAGCTGGCCCCGTTTCGCGCGGGTCGATTCGTCGATTTCCGTTCTAGCTATTTTTTTCACCGCCCCGCGTTTTGTCACAAAAACAACATTTTCTTCTGTCGCCTGTTGACCAGAAACGACACAGTCTCCATCTTTTAAATGGATTCCTTTTACTCCTGCCGCTCGAACACCAACTTCTCCGATTTCTTCTTCTTGAAATAACAAACCGTATCCGTATTGCGTCATGAGAAATATACGTCCAAACCCATCTGTTCGATACACATGGACAACTTCATCATCCTCTTTTAATCGCATAGCTACAAGTGGCTTAGAATACCGTTGCGCCTTATAATGAACGAGGTTTGTTTTTTTCACTAATCCTTGTTTCGTAATAAATAATAAATATCCGTTTGAAAAATCTACAATCGGGATGGCGCTAATTAGTTGTTCATCACGATCAAGCGGGATTATATTAGAGATGTGCTGACCGAGATCTTTCCAGCGAATGTCAGGAAGTTCATAAACAGGGCAATATAAGTAATTTCCTTTGTTTGTAAATAACAGCAACGTATGTGTGGTATTCATCTCAAACATCCCGAGTAACCTATCTCCCTCTTTCAGTCCAATATCTTGTCCGTTAGAGGCGCTGTAAGAGCGAAGACTTGTTCGTTTGATATATCCATCTTTTGTAACTGTGACGATCACATCTTCTTCTGGAACAACAACGTTCATTTCGATTTTAATTTCTTTTATTTCTTCTTCAATCATCGTTCTCCGCTCGTCACCGTACATTTTTTTCATTTTTCTTAAGTCAGCTTTAATTACAGATAGAAGTTTTTTCTCGCTATCTAAAATAGCTGTTAATTCCTCGATTTTGCGATTTAACACATTTGCTTCTTCACGCAAATCATCAATATCTGTATTTGTTAGACGATACAACTGCAATGTAACAATTGCTTCCGCTTGAGGCTCTGTAAATCCATAGCGATTCATCAAATTCCCTTTGGCGTCTTTTTTATCTTGTGAAGCGCGAATCGTTGCGATGATTTCATCCAAAATGGATACAGCTTTCATTAATCCTTCTACAATATGAGCACGCTCTTTTGCTTTTCGTAATTCATAACGCGAACGATTAGCAACCACTTCTTTTTGATGTTCAATATATGCATCTAATAGTTGTGGTAAACTTAATAACTTTGGGCGACGCTCATGAATAGCAACCATATTAAAATTGTACGTGATTTGCAAATCTGTGTTTTTATATAAATAGTTTAAAATGCCCTCTGCATTCCCGTCTTTTCTCACTTCAATGACAATGCGTAATCCTGTACGATCTGTTTCGTCACGCACATCAACAATTCCGTCCAATTTTTTTTCTAGACGCAATTCATCAATTTTTTTAACTAAATTCGCTTTATTCACTTCATAAGGAATTTCTGTAATAACAATCGCTTGTTTGCCACCTTTTCCTTGCTCAATCGTGGCTTTACCACGAATAATGATTTTTCCCCTTCCAGTTTTGTAAGCTGTTTTAATGCCTTCTTTTCCTTGAATAATACCGCCAGTTGGAAAATCCGGTCCTTTTAGTACAGTCATTAAATCATCAACCGTACAATTTGGATGATCAATACGCATAATGACTGCATCAATGACTTCTCCTAAGTGATGCGGTGGAATTTCTGTCGCGTAACCAGCTGAAATGCCTGTTGAACCATTGACAAGCAAATTCGGAAACATCGCTGGCAACACAACCGGCTCTTTGCTTGTATCATCGAAGTTCGGTACAAACTCTACTGTTTCCTTATCGATGTCGCGCAATAATTCAGATGCGATGGCAGATAATCTAGCTTCTGTATAACGCATCGCTGCTGGTGGATCTCCATCAATACTTCCGTTATTCCCATGCATTTCAATGAGCACGTTTCTTACTTTCCATTCTTGACTCATGCGAACCATCGCTTCATATACAGAAGAATCGCCATGCGGGTGGAAATTACCAATGACATTTCCGACGGTTTTGGCTGATTTGCGAAACGGTTTGTCGCACGTATTCCCGTCTACATGCATCGCATATAAAATGCGACGTTGCACCGGTTTTAATCCATCACGCACATCAGGCAGAGCACGTTCTTGAATAATATATTTACTATATCGACCAAATCGGTCTCCTAATACATCTTCAAACGGTAAATCTAATACTCGTTCCATGTACTTATTCCCCCTCGGCTGTCATCACATGATCGTTTTCTAAAATATTCATATCTTCTTCCAAACCAAATTGCACATTCGACTCAATCCATTTTCTTCTCGGCTCCACTTTATCACCCATTAATGTCGTTACACGACGTTCAGCACGTGCTGCATCATCAATACGAACACGAATAAGTGTTCGCGTTTCGGGATTCATTGTCGTCTCCCATAATTGATCTGCATTCATTTCACCAAGTCCTTTATATCGCTGAATCGTATATCCTTTTCCTATCTTTTTCAAAATAGATTGTAGTTGTTCATCTGTCCACGCATATTCAACCACTTCTTTTTTGCCAATTTTTTTGCTTACTTTATAAAGTGGTGGAAGGGCAATAAACACTTTACCAGCTTCGATGAGTGGTCGCATGTAACGGTAAAAAAAAGTTAACAACAACACTTGAATGTGTGCCCCGTCCGTATCTGCGTCAGTCATAATGATGACTTTATCATAGTGAATATCATCGAGCGAAAAATCAGCCCCTACACCACCGCCAATGGCATGAATAATTGTGTTAATTTCTTCATTTTTAAAAATATCAGCTAGTTTCGCCTTTTCTGTGTTAATGACTTTGCCGCGAAGAGGCAATACGGCTTGAAAACGACGATCACGACCTTGTTTAGCTGAGCCACCCGCCGAGTCTCCCTCGACTAAATACAATTCATTTTTTTGTGGATTTCGTGTTTGGGCAGGGGTTAATTTTCCACTTAATACATGTTCTTTTCCTTTGCGCTTTTTTCCAGATCGTGCTTCTTCCCGTGCTTTTCGTGCAGCCTCACGCGCTTGAAACGCACGAATCGCCTTTTTAATTAACATCGTTGCAACATCCGGATTTTCATTTAAAAAGTACGTCAGTTTTTCACTAACGACCGCTTCAACAGCCGAACGAGCCTCAGGTGTTCCTAATTTGCCTTTCGTTTGCCCTTCAAATTGCAAAAGTGCTTCTGGAATGCGAACAGAGATGATAGCAGATAATCCTTCGCGGATGTCTGTTCCTTCTAAGTTTTTATCCCTTTCTTTCAATAAACCTACTTTTCGTGCATATTCATTAAACACGCGAGTCATCGCTGTTTTAGCCCCAATTTCATGCGTCCCTCCATCTTTCGTTCGAACATGGTTCACAAACGAAAGCATGTTTTCCGCATATCCATCATGAAATTGGAAGGCAAACTCGACTTCAATATCACTTTGCTCACCGGTAAAAAATACAACAGGGTGCAGGACGTCTTTTTCCTCGTTTAAATATTGTACAAACGCCTCAATTCCACTTTCGTAACAAAACGTATCGCGCAAGCCTGTTCGTTCATCGTATAATTCAATTTTTAAGCCTTTTAATAAAAATGCAGATTCTCTCAATCGTTCGCTAATCGTTTCATAATGAAACGTCGTCGTACTAAAAATCGTTGGATCTGGTTTAAATCGAACTGTTGTTCCTGTATGTTTTGTTACCCCAATCTTCTCGAGTGTAGTCACAGGCTTTCCGCCGTTTTCAAACCGTTGATAATATATAAATCCATCGCGTTGAATTGTCACTTCTAACCACTCAGACAAAGCATTAACAACCGAAGCCCCAACACCATGCAAACCGCCACTCGTTTTATATCCTCCCTGACCAAACTTTCCTCCTGCATGTAAAACCGTTAAAATGACTTCTGGGGTTGGTTTTCCTAATTTATGCATACCTGTAGGCATCCCACGCCCTTCATCTTGCACGCTAATACTTTGGTCATTATGTATCGTTACAATAATACGCTTCCCGTATCCAGCAAGCGCCTCATCAACTGCATTATCTACAATTTCATATACAAGATGATGCAAACCACGACTATCTGTACTTCCAATATACATCCCCGGCCGTTTACGAACCGCCTCTAACCCTTCTAACACTTGAATAGCGTCTTCGTTATATGTAAGAAGTTTCTTATCTGTCACAATCATTCCCCTTTCACAACAAGAACATTTGTTTCTGTTTTTTCGACTTTCTCTATTTTAACATACATTCGTAAAACGTCCAACGTCATGAAGAAAAAGAACGACCATTGCAAAAAGAATGGTCGTTTTTACCGTGTGAGCGCATGTTCTACTTTGATGCAGCGATCCATCACAACCGTATATCCTTTTTCTGTTAAATCACGATACACGCCTTCATCATATACACCTAATTGCGTCCAAAACACGTCTGCATCTATTTGAACAAATTGCTCAGCGATTTCACGTAAATGTTCGGAACGACGAAACACATTTACAATATCTACATGTCCTTCGATATCCGTTAACGTAGCAACAGCCGGAATACCTTCCCATTCTTTAATAAGCGGGTTAACTGGAATGATTTCATATCCTGCTTCTTTCATCGCTTTTGCAACCATATAAGACGTACGCTCCGGACGATCTGACAATCCTACCACAGCAATTCGCTTTGCCTTATTTAAAATTTGTTTGATTTGTTCACGACTTGGATTCATGTCATCTACCTCCCTATGATAAACTAGTATTTCTTCATATAAAAAAATAATCCTGCCTTCATTTTTTAAAAAAGCATGTTACAATAAAAGCATGACCTCTGTATGGGGCAATATTAACGAGGTAAAGGGTGCATAGGATGTCTATTTTGCTTATGATCATCGGTTATTTACTCGGTTCAATTCCGTTCGCGTTGATCGTTGGAAAAGTAGGGTACGGAGTTGACATACGTGAACATGGGAGCGGCAATTTAGGTGGAACAAATACGTTTCGCGTACTCGGTGTAAAAGCGGGATTAATTGTTACGATTGCGGATATTTTAAAAGGGACGTTAGCCGCAAGTTTGCCTGTATTGTTTTCTGTAGATATTCACCCGCTTATTACAGGTATGTGTGCTGTGTTTGGTCATACATATCCGGTGTTTGCCCAATTTCGCGGTGGAAAAGCGGTTGCTACATCTGGTGGAGTATTGTTATTTTATTCACCCGTTCTCTTTATGACGATGTTAGCTGTCTTTTTTCTCATTCTATATATATCAAAATACGTCTCGCTTTCGTCCATGTTAACAGGCGTGTATGCGACCGCTTATGCATTTGTATGGACCGATGATGTTCCTTTGCGCATTGTCGTCATATTATTAACACTTTTTGTCTTTTATCGTCACCGAGCGAATATTAAGCGTATTTTAAACAAAACAGAACCGAAAGTGAAGTGGTTATAGTGACTACATGTCATTTACCAAAGGAATTTGTAACCAAAATGAATGCTTTGCTTCAAGATGAAGCGGAGCGTTTTTTTGCGACATACAATGAAGGAAAAGTCAATGGTTTGCGGGTCAATTCATTGAAAGTATCACCATCGACATTTTCAAACATGAGCCCATGGGAACTTGAGCCGATCCCCTTTTGTCCTACAGGATTTTATTATTACAACGCTCAGCCTGGGAAACATCCGTACCATGCTGCTGGATTGTACTACATTCAAGAACCAAGTGCCATGTTCGTAGCTGAAGTGCTCTCACCATCTCCAGAAGAGCGAGTGCTCGATTTATGTGCAGCACCAGGAGGAAAAACAACACAGTTAGCTGCCTTAATGAATAACGAAGGATTTTTACTAGCAAACGAAATCCATCCAAAACGCGTCAAAGCTTTATCTGAAAATATTGAGCGACTCGGAATTACAAATACTGTTGTGACAAATGAAACTCCTGAAAAATTATCGGAAACATTTGAAGGATTTTTCGATAAAATTTTAGTGGATGCCCCATGTTCGGGAGAAGGCATGTTTCGAAAAGATGGGGAAGCGATCGAATTTTGGAGTTTAGAACACGTTCAAAAATGTGCACAAACACAACGACACATTTTATCATGTGCTTATCAGATGTTAAATGAAGAAGGCACGCTCGTTTATTCGACGTGCACATTTTCCCCAGAAGAAAATGAACAAATCATCGACTGGTTTTTAGCGACTTACAACGACATGGAACTCGTTCCAATCGAAAAAGAACACGGGATTCAACCAGGTGTTGTCAATTGGACGAACACATATAACGAACAAATCGCACATACTGCAAGGCTTTGGCCTCATCATCTCCAAGGAGAAGGGCATTTCGTTGCCAAAATGCGCAAACGAGGAGAAGCAAAACGATGGAATGGAAAAGTAGCCACTTCTAACGTATCTAAAGCAATACGGCGTGATTATGAAACGTTTATAAACAATATAATCCAAACGACAATAGATGGGACGCTTTACGCATTTGGGACGCATATATTTGCTCTTCCTTATTTATGCCCACGTTTAGACGGCTTAAAAGTCGTTCGCCCTGGTCTTCATATCGGAGAATGGAAAAAAAATCGCTTTGAACCAAACCACGCATTAGCAATGGCATTAACAAAACAGCAAGTACAAGCATATCTGTCTCTCACGTTTGAAGAAAGTCTCCGATATATGAAAGGAGAAACATTACAGACGAATAACGATCGGGGGTGGATATTAATCACTGTTGATGGATATTCACTTGGTTGGGGCAAAGAAGTCAAAGGAGTTGTAAAAAACTTTTATCCTAAAGGATTACGAATCAAATAGGATGTCCCTCAAACGAGAGACATCCTTTTATTTTGTTATCGTGACTGTAAAGGTGATATCATTTTTATTTAAATCGAACGTTTTCGCCTTTAACACGAATCCTTCTTTTATGCGAATGTTACTTACAACAATATAAATGCGCTCGTGTTTCGCATCGATTTTCACCCAATTTGGCAATGAAGCATGTTTATTAATATACGTTAACACATATGGCACAGGTAAACGAAGTTGCCCAAACGTCATCGTCGGATGAGCAAGTACAACGTGTCCGTTTTCATCCACAGTTGGATCAAATGCCATGGTCAAATCGACTGTCTTTCCGAATACCGGAATGGCGCTTGTTATATACAAACGATCAGCTAATTGAACACTGTAAGAAAAATTCCCCTTTTTTCCATGCTTCTGAATATAGTCGTTCACTAGCGTATTTAAATGTTGTTTTGATGTTTGAACAATAAATGTCGGACCTTTCACACTAACGTTCGGAATATGTGGAGAAGACGATGATTGAAACATATAAAAAAATAATAACGCCACCACTAAACTATTTATTCCTAATAATCCAAAAAACAATACTTTCCACTTCACTATTTATTCTCCTATCCATTCATGTTGTTGTAAGTATTCATATATACGTTTTGCAATTAGTTCATAGCCACGGGTGTTCGGATGAAATTGATCGTCATACAATATATTGTCACGCTCTTCAAACAAATCGACAATAGGTACAAAGAGCGCATCATCATAACGGGAGAGCACTTCTTCACTCCCCTCGTTCCACATCTGTATAATCTCATTCATTTCTGGTATATTTGGGAAAGCTGTGGAAAACGGGTTGTATAACCCGACGAGTACAATATAAGCATCTGGATTGATATAGCGAAGCAGTTGCAATTGCTCATCAAGTCGAGAAGCAAACGCCTGTTGTTCTTTAACAAACAACTCATATGTTAAAGATAAAAAATGTGAACGAACAACTTTCATGACATCGTTTCCGCCAATTGTGATCAAAATAAGATCTGCTTTTTGAATGACCAGTTCATTTTTCGTGATAATATCTGTTAGTTGTTCACTACGTAACCCTCGCTTACCAAAGTTTTGCACGAACACTTCACTTACATCTTCACGTTGTTCTAAATATTGCTTGACTAATGTGACGTAGCCACCTTTACCATCCCCTACCCCCTCCGTTAACGAATCGCCTAACGCCACAACATGTAAATCACGTGGCTTTATTTGTTCCTGTTCGTTTTCTTGCATGGTCGTTGGGGCAGTAGTTGTAGAGGTAGAGGAACATCCGACTAAACATACACAAAAAAATAGAAGAAGCAATCTGTTCATATAGGATCCCCTCTCTATAAAAGAAAAGACAAAAATGACAGGGTCATCATTTTTGTCTGTATCATGTTATTTTTGTAACATGTCAATATGTTTTAAAATCTCTTCAAAAGGCACATTGTTTAGACCGCTATAGTATTTTACAATTGTCCCGTTTTGATCAACAAGATAAAAATCTGTGCCGTGGATGACTTGATCCCCTTCTTGTGGCTTTTTTACAACTGCTTTAAAGTTTTTTTGAGCAAAACGCTCAATGTCTTGTTGAGCGTATCCTGTAAGTAAGTGCCAATTCCCTAAATCTCCTTGAAACTTTTCGACATACGCTTTTAACGCATCTGGTGTATCGTTTTCAGGATCTACACTAAATGAAACAAAATGAACATCTAATCCTTTTTCCTTGGCCATTTTTTGTAATTTCGCCATATTTGCTGTCATCGGTGGGCACACATCAGCGCATCGTGTGAAAATAAAATCAGCTACCCACACTTTTCCTTTTAAATCAGCTAGCCCAAACTTTTGACCATATTGATCGGTAAATGTAAAATCTTCAATTGGCCAATTTTTTGCATCTGGAATCGATTGCTGGCAGGCAACAAGCAAGAATAACAGCGCAACGAACAACCATAAACGTATACGTTTCACCTTTTATGTCCTCCTATTCCGTATAGTACATAAACCCTATTGCTCCTGAACCTGTATGTGTTGAAATAATTGGGGTTGTATATACGATGTCTGTTTTTGTCCATCCTGTTGCTTCTGCAATTGACTGTTTTAATCGTTCGCTTAAATCAAGAGCGTCTGCGTGAGCAATGCCTACTGCTCGGATCGTTTTTCCTTTCGTATGTTCAACAAATTGATTTGTTAAATATTTGACGATTTGAGAATGACTGCGAACTTTCGTTACAGGCGTATACACCCCATCTTCTAATGAAGCGATCGGTTTAATGTTTAATAGCGACCCAATCATCGCTTTTCCTCTTCCAATGCGTCCACCTTTGACAAGATTTTCAAGTGTATCAACAACGACAAATAAATGTGTATTTGCGCGGATCACATCAAGACGTGAAACAATTTCTGCTACCGTTTTTCCTTCAGCAGCCATTTTTGCCGCTTCTAACACTTGAAAGCTAAGCGCAAGGGAAATGAAACGCGAATCGATGACTGTGACGTTCGCCTTTGTCATAGCCGCTGCACTTTCTGCTGAACGCACAGTACCGCTCATTCCACCGGTCATATGAATCGAAATGACGTCGTACCCCGCTTCTCCAAGTTCATCATATACTTGCAAAAACTGCCCTGCAGATGGCTGGGAGCTTTTTGGAAGTTCGTTTGCTTGTTTCATTTTTTCAATAAATTGTTGTGGGGTTAAGTCAATACCATCTAAATATGTTTGGCCATCAATCGAGATAGATAATGGAACAACACGAATGTCCCACGCTTCAATTATTTCCTTTGACAAATCGACTGTAGAATCTGTTACAATTTTCACTTTACTCATTTTTTCACTTCCTGTATTTCATTCTAAAATTTCGTACGGTGAAATTATATAATAAAATCGTCCTGTATGTCGTCGTTTTCATAAAATTTTTTATAAAAAAAGAGCTGATTTGCACATTAGCAAAACAGCTCCTTCGTCATTTATGCATTGTTTTTTAAAATTTCAGATTTAAATATTTGTTCATATACCGGCCACTTCAACACACGTTTTAAATAGTCTTTAAACGAATACACCTTCTTTGGATTTTTATTAGCATACACTTGTGCAATAAACGTTTGCAACCGCACTTTGACAATAAATTGATAAAGGTTATCGTCCTCCAATACCGGAATTTCGATAATTTTCACTTTTTGCCCATCTACGTTTTTAAACTCTAGGCTTTTGAATAACAAAATATCAATCCTCTTTTTTGACCGATTTATTTATATTATACACGATTTTTGTGTTGAAGTATGTCACATTTCGTCATCGATTTATAAAAAATTTTTGTCAAATGAGTAAATGGAACAAACTACTATCTTTATTCACTTCCATAAATGGAAAACCTTTTTTCTTCATCCGTTCAACAAGTGGACCATAATCTTCGCGACATTTCAATTCGATACCAACGAGTGCCGGACCACTATCTTTATTATTTTTTTTCGTATATTCAAACAATGTAATGTCGTCTGTCGGTCCTAGCACTTCATCAAGAAATTCACGTAAAGCTCCAGCACGTTGTGGAAAATTCACGATAAAATAATGTTGAAGACCTTCATAAATCATCGATCGCTCTTTAATTTCTTGCATGCGTCCGATGTCATTATTTCCTCCGCTAATAATACAAACAACGGTCTTGCCACGAATATGCTCTTTATATAAATCAAGCGCAGCAACAGGCAACGCTCCAGCAGGCTCCACTACAATAGCATTTTCATTATAAAGCTGCAAAATCGTTGTACATACTTTTCCTTCAGGAACGACAACAATATCGTCAACGATGTCTTTTGCTAATGCAAATGTTTTTTCACCCACACGCTTTACCGCTGCACCATCTACAAATGGATCAATTTCATTTAAAGTAATTACTTCCTTTGCTTCAAACGATTTTTTCATAGAAGGAGCCCCTTCAGGTTCGATACCAATCAATTTCGTCGTTGGTGAAATGCTTTTTATATACGTACCAACACCAGAAATAAGCCCTCCTCCACCAATACTTGCGAACACATAGTCTATCGATTCTTCGCAGTCATTTAAAATTTCAACTCCGACCGTTCCTTGCCCAGCAATGACAGCTTCATCATCGAATGGATGGATAAATGTTCGTTGCTCTTTTTTGGCACAAACAAGCGCTTGTTCATAAGAATCATCAAATGTATCGCCAACTAAAATGATATCAACAAATTCCCGACCAAAAAATTGTACTTGTGATACTTTTTGTCGTGGAGTAGTAGATGGCATATAAATTTTACCATGCACACCGAGTGCTCGACACGAATAAGCGACACCTTGCGCATGATTGCCTGCACTTGCGCAAACAATTCCGTTTTTCTTTTCTTCTTCGCATAAACTTTTCATTCGATAATATGCACCGCGAATTTTAAACGATCGAACGACTTGTAAATCTTCCCTTTTAAAGTATACGTGGCAATCATAACGTTCTGAAAGCAATTCATTTTTTTGCAAGGGGGTATGATACACAACATCTTTTAACGTTTGATAAGCAATTAAAATATCTTCTACATATACGCCATGTTTTCGTTTTACCTGTTGTTCCATCTTCTCGTTTCCTTTCCATTTGTAATTGTTAAAATTATGTTATTCTAAAATATATCATATTTTCGGATAAAGAAAAGTAAATTTTCTAAAAATTAATCAAAAAGATGAAGCTCGCCGACTAGCGAGCTCGTTCATATATGCAAAATGTATGCGGGTAACGATTTTTTTCATCTTGCACACCAGGTTGAGCGGTACGAAGCGCCCATTGTTTTTCATCGATTGGCGGAAAAAATGTATCGCCTGTAAACGTTGCGTCGATATGTGTGACATACAGTCGATCCGCTAGCGGCATGGCTTGTTCAAATACTTGTGCTCCTCCAATGATGAACACATGACCATATTGTTGTTCGATTTGTCGAATGTTATCTATCGAATGAATGACTTGAACATTCGAATTCACTAAAAACGTTTTGTCTCGTGTCAATATTATATTGATTCTCCCTGGGAGTGGACGACCAATCGATGCAAACGTTTTTCGTCCCATAACAATAGGATGTCCCATAGTTACACGTTTAAAATAAGTCAAATCTGCTGGTAAGTGCCAAGGTAACGTATTGTTATAACCAATAACTCGATTTCGATCCATCGCCACAATAATTGAAATCAATCGACTCACTTCCTTATACTGACACGTCCGCTTTAATATGCGGATGTGGATCATAGTCAACAATTTCAAAATCTTCAAAACGATATTCAAAAATAGAAGCTGGTTTTCGTTTTATTATTAATTTCGGAAGCGGGCGCGGCTCTCGCGTTAATTGCAACTTCGCTTGTTCAATATGATTCATATATAAATGAACATCACCGCCAGTAAAAATAAGTTCTTTTGGCTGCAGATCGCATTGTTGGGCAACCATGTATGTAAGTAGCGCATAGCTTGCGATATTAAACGGAAGACCTAAAAATGTGTCAACAGAGCGTTGCTGCCACATGCATGATAACATTCCGTTTTCAACATAAAACTGAAAAGCATAATGACAAGGTGGCAATTTCATATCGTCTAACTCCGCGACATTCCACGCACTGACTAAAAGGCGACGTGAATTTGGATTACTTTTTATTTGTTCGATTACTTCGCTAATTTGATCAATCGTCCGGCCGTCTGCTCCCCTCCATGAACGCCATTGTGCACCATATACTGGTCCTAAGTCTCCATTTTCATCCGCCCATTCGTCCCAAATCGTTACACCATTTTCTTTTAAATAGCGAATATTCGTATCCCCGCTCAAAAACCAAAGTAATTCATGAATAATGGAACGAATATGTAATTTTTTTGTTGTAAGTAAAGGAAAGCCTTCTCGTAAATCAAAACGTAACTGACGCCCAAATACAGAAAGCGTGCCCGTTCCCGTACGATCGTCTTTATACACACCGTTTTGTAAAATATCTTCAAGTAATTGTAAATATTGCTTCATGATACCCTCACCCTTTTTTATTTACTGTCATTTATTATGACATAAAGCAGAAAAGTAGGGAAGACAAAAAACCGTAGGATTTGCCCTACGGTCTAACAAATACGAGGTAACATAAGTCCAGTTAGTCGGTATAACCGTCTTGTTGTACCGAGTGGTGTCCGCAATAACAACTGCCCTTTGTTTGTTGCTCGAACTGTTCCGATCACAGTCGCGTCTTTTCCTTCTGGTTGGGAACGAAGTGCATCAAGAACTGCCTGTTCATCTTCTTTTGGTACGATCATGACTACTTTTCCTTCATTAGCTAAGTACAGCGGATCGAAACCGAGTAGTTCACATGCACCTTCTACTTCTTTTTTTATAGGGATACGTTCTTCTTCCAACTCAATCGTTACACCAAAATCTTCACAAATTTCTACAAGAGCTGTTGCTAAGCCACCGCGGGTTGGATCGCGCATCAGCCGAATGTGCCCGCTTGCTTTCAACGCTTTGGAGATAAGGGGATACAATGTTGTACAATCGCTCTCAACTGTTGATACAAGCCCTAATTCCCCACGAGCAACTAATATAGCTACCCCGTGATCACCAACTGAACCGCTCACAATGACCGAGTCTCCTTCACAAATTTTCCGATCAAGCGGACGTGAAATGACACCAATCCCTGTTGTATTAATATATAATCCGTCTGCACTGCCTCGCTCAACAACTTTTGTATCTCCTGCCACAATCGTCATATTCGCTTTTTTCGCTTCTTCTGCCATTGATTGAACGATCGTTTTTAAATCACGAATTGAAAAACCTTCTTCAATAATAAAACCACATGTCAAAACTTTCGGAACCGCTCCAACAACCGCTAAGTCATTTATTGTTCCCGCCACCGCTAATTTCCCTATATTTCCACCCGGGAAGAAAAGAGGTTTAACGACAAAACTGTCTGTTGTCACAGCGAGCTCATGTGCCCCTAACGTCAATGTAGCAGAGTCAAATTTGGCATAATGATCGTTATGAAACATAGAAACAAACACATCTGTAATTAGTTTGTGGGCTAATTCCCCTCCATCTCCGTGAGCGAGCGTAATTCGCTCCATTCATTATTCCTCCCTCATATATTGATAATACGCCGCGCAGCTACCTTCTGATGACACCATACATGGACCAATCGGTTTTAGCGGTGTACACGCTTTTCCGAACAATGCACACTGCGGTGGATCAATGAGACCCCGAATGACTTCTCCACAACGACACTTTGTTCGACGTGGTTCACGCGTTGAAACAGAAAACTTTATCTTAGCGTTAAATTGATCATACTCCTTCTTAAAATCCATTCCACTTTTGGGAATAACACCAATTCCACGCCATGCCTCATCGCACAATGTGAAATAATGGTTCATCCAATATTTCGCTTGGTTGTTTCCTTGTTCAGTCACGACACTTTTGTAATCGTTTAATACAATAGCACGCTGTTTGAGTGCCAACATTAATAAATGGCGAATCGCACTTAACATATGTAACGATTCAAATCCACTAATTACTGCAGGCATACGGTATTCGATTGCTAAAAAATCAAAATGTTTTCTTCCCATCACCATAGATACATGTCCCGGAAGTAAAAAGCCGTCTAATAGCACTTCTTCATCGTGAAGCAATTGTCGCAAAATCGGTTCGACGAGCTTTGTCGACATCCACATCGAAAAATTGTGTACTTTTTTTTCTTCGGCTTCTTTTATTGCCGCTGCTAAAATGGGGATAGTTGTTTCAAACCCTATGCCTAAAAAAATAACTTCTTGATTCGGATGTTGTTCAGCGATACGAACTGCATCAACGGGGGAATAGACGACTCGCACATCTTTTCCTTCCGTTTTCTCTTGCATCAACGTTCCGTAAGATCCAGGAACTCGCATCATATCACCAAATGTACAAATGATTCGATCTGAGCCGTCTGTCAAAGAAATCATGGCATCAATTGTTACTTGATCAGTCACACAAACAGGACAGCCAGGACCCGAAATAAGACGAACATATCCTTCAAGCGCTTTTTTGATTCCCGTACGAGCAAGTGCCATCGTATGCGAACCACATACCTCCATAAACGAAGGCACTCGTCCGAACGTTTGTTGGAACTGACTCGCTAACATCCGTACTTCTTGGAGCAACGTTCGACTGAGCGCTAAGTGAGTTGGTCTATCCATCACGTCTAGCATCGACTAGCTTCCTCCATTCTTCTAAACTTTCTTTCGCATATTGCTCATCAATAATGGACATTGCTTGTCCCGCATGTACAATGACATAATCACCAATTTTCACTTCAGGAACAAAAATAACCCCGACATTCATTTGCGATCCCATCACATCGACTAATGCAGAAAAACCGTCAATATGTAACACTTTTGCTGGTACTCCTACACACATACACGTTCCCTCCTATGTGCCGCAATCATTAACTGTCCGAGCGCTAGTCCCCCATCATTGCAAGGTACTTTTTGATGCGTATAAACACATAACCCGAGTTTGTTCAGTTCTTGTCGAAGACGTTTTGTGATATAGCGGTTATGCATGCTCCCTCCAGATAACACGATGTTTCGTTCGTATGTTGGATATTGTTGTAAAGCTAAACGAATCATTTCAACAGACGCTTGAACGACCGTTTCATGGAAGCGACCAGCAATGGTATTCGTTTGCTCATGAGCTTCAACATCTTTAATTATGGACCGCCACATCTCCGTCAAATCAATCTCCCATTCATCGCACTTCTTTACATGAAATGGATAAGTCTCATATATTTTTGTATCATCGATTAATTCAGAAAGTCGAATCGCTGCTTCTCCATCGTATGTACTATGTGTACAAACGTGTAAAAAAGCGCTAACCGCATCAAACAGTCGACCACATGTACCTGCTAAAGGGGAATGTAACCCTTTTTTAATCATTTGTCTTAATACACGCACGTCGTTCGCTTGTTCTATAAATCGCTTCTCCGCCAACGAGTATCCTTCTTCGCCGAAATAATAACCAAGCATGCCGACTGTCGTACGCCAAGGCTCTTTTATACAACGTTCTCCACCTGGAAGTGGAGTATATGTTAAATGTCCGAGTCTTTTATACTGTGTAGCATCTCCGTATAGTAACTCAAAGCCCCATATATGTCCGTCCTCTCCATATCCTGTTCCATCTAAAATGAGGCCAAAACAAGGGGAGTGGATATGATTTTCCTCCATGCATGAAACCATGTGCGCATGATGATGTTGGACAGCTACAACATCAACATTCCATTGTTTTACAATATTCCACGTTTCATAATTTGGATGTAAATCGACAGCGACTACTTTCGGTGTCACTCCCATCCATGTGCGTAAATGTTCGTATTCCCGTTGGAAATGTTCCATCACCTCTACATGCTCTAAGTCACCAATATGAGGACCTAAAAAGATTTGATGATGTCTACCAAACGCGAATACGTTTTTTTGTTGTCCACCAAGTGCTACAATTTCATGTACATTGTGTTTCGTCCACAATGGATCTGGAACGAAACCGCGCGCTCGCCGAATAAAATGCATCACACCATTTTCTACTTGAACAACTGAATCATCAATCGGATGAACAATCGGACGGTTATGTATAAGAAAATAATCAGCAATGCCTTGTAAATCACGCAAAACTTGTTCATCTTCATATATAATCGGTACTCCCGAACGATTCGCACTTGTCATCACAACGACAGGCAATTGCTTATCAAGCAATAAATGATGAAGCGGAGTGTACGGTAACATCACTCCAACCGTTTGTAGCCCAGGAGCAACCGATGGAGCAATCATTGTGTTTCTTTTCTGTTTTATCACAACAATGGGAGCTTCCGGTGAAATTAATAATTGTTTTTCTTCTTTCGTTATTTCACATAATTGCTCTACTATGTCAAGTGAAGCAGCCATAACAGCTAACGGTCGATTTGGGCGTTGTTTTCGCAAACGTAATTGTTGAACTGCCTGTTCGTTAGTCGCGTCACAAGCTAAGTGATAACCACCTAACCCTTTCACCGCAACAATCGCCCCCGCACGTATATATTGCTTCGCTTGTTCAATCGCATCCCCTTGCACGATTTGACCATCTGCCTTCAATAATGTAACAGATGGGCCACATATTGGACAAGCAATAGGTTGAGCATGATGACGGCGATTCATAGGATCTTCATACTCTTGTTCACATCGCTCACACATTTGAAATGAATGCATCGATGTAAACGGGCGATCATACGGTAATTTTTCAATAATCGTGTACCGAGGACCACATTGCGTACAATTGATAAATGGATAACGATAGCGATGATCATTTGGGTCATTCATTTCCCGTAAACAATCATCGCAAACAGCCGTATCGATCGGAATCACGAGCGAAGAACTTCCTTTTCGTTCGCTTGGAATAATAGAAAAATCTTTAAACGCACGCCATTGTGCTATAGTTACAACCATCTCATCAATACGAGATAATCGCGGTGCCTGGATAGGTAAAACGTGAATAAACTGGTCGACTGCATCTGCATCGCCTTCAACATGAATAAAAACTCCGTCCATATTGTTTTGTACAGTTCCTTTTACTTGATATCGTTGGGCAAGCGCGAAAATAAAAGGACGGAAGCCAACTCCTTGCACTCGTCCTTTTACTGTGATGTTGACTGCTTTTTGCATTGAGCAACCCCTTCTCGAATCCAATGTAGCCATTCATCCATACCTTCACCGCTTTTTGCAGATAACGGTAGTAACTTAGACTGCGGATTAATACATGATAAGTCTTCCTTTGCTTGTTCTACGTTAAAATCAAGATATGGCAATAAATCGATTTTATTCAGTAAAACAAGCTCTGTTCTCATAAACATCGTTGGGTATTTCGGAATTTTATCATTTCCTTCTGGTACACTTAATACTGCCACTTTATGTTGCTGTCCTAAATCATAACTAGATGGACAAACAAGATTACCTACGTTTTCAATAAACAAAATATCTAGATGTTGAAAATCAAATTGCGGTAGCACAGCCGCAATCATGCGGGCATCTAAATGACATCCTCCGTGTGTATTAATTTGTACCGCTTGCGCACCAAGAGCACGAATGCGCTCTGCGTCTTTTTCCGTTGCTAAATCTCCTTCGATGACACCAATGCGAAATTCATTTGCTAATACTTCGATCGTTTTTTCTAAAATGGTCGTCTTTCCTGCCCCGGGTGAGCTCATTATATTGATTACAAGCGTATTTGTTTCCTCAAACAATTGGCGATTAAACGTAGCTGCCCGATTATTGTTTGTTAACACATCAACTTCTAATGTAATTTTCATATTATTAACCCCCTTCATATGCCAAAATACGAAATGTTTCTCCAGCTACCATTTTTCCAGTTGGAAGCAAACATGTTGGACATTGAGAAATTTTTGTAACTGGTTCATACTCTTTTCCACAAATGGTACAAATGGCTTTTGCTTGTTCCATATGAATGATTAATTCAGCATCGGTCGTTAAACAATTATCTTCTTGTATTTTATACACATCAAAAGCAAACCGTAATGCATCTGGAAGCGCATTGCTTAACGTACCAACAACCAACTCTACTTTTTTTACACATTTCACTTTTTTCTTTTGAGCATCTTGTTCAATTAGCTGAACGATTTCTCCCATTAACGCCATCTCATGCATACGAATCCCTTTCTATTTGCACATACCATACATTTCCCTCTTTTTTCGTTGGAAGAAGTGGCATATGCAATGTGCCATGTTGTGAGAATATGTGCCATTCACGATCACAGTATAAACAAATAAAACGATGATCTTGCTGAATGTAATGAGGCATCACGTGACAATGTGAACAAATGGCTTTTCTTACATGTAATGTCCCATCATGTTTATAAACAACGATCGGGATACGACCAACTGTTTTCATTTCGACATCACATACATCATCGCACGGGCCAATCGTATGCCACGTGCGATGATCGAAAAATAATTTCTTCACTTTTTCCACCTCTTCCTCTAATAATGGGGCGGAAACTTCTTTCATCGTTTCAATGAAACTATTACGCATCATCTTTAAAAATTGCAGGCGATTCATGACGTATGACACCACTTCTCTACTTGATGAACGACTTGCTCGACGACACAAGGAAGTTGCGCTTGGACAATCGGTGATAGTTCTAATCCGAGAGATAAAGAAGCTGGTTGTATTCCGAATAAAACCATTTGCTTTGGGTATGTTTGACGTAATTTCGCCGCTGACAATACTTCCTGAAAACCAAGTTGATGAATAGACATTTTAATTCCAAAATACGCTGGAATTTCGTCGTCCACTAATGTAATGATCGTTCCTGCTTCTTTTCCTGCATTGACAGCATCGACTATTGCTAAATAATCCGTTTCTTCGATCGTTTCAAGTAGGCGCATTCCATCGGTTGATCCTTCAATTACTTCCACATTATCGTATTTCGCCAATTTTTCTTCTAATAAAGGCAAAATATGAATACCCACTCCTTCATCGGAATAAAGTAAATTTCCAATTCCGAGAACGGTTATTTTTTTATTTTTCATCATGTTCACCTAATGCTTCTTTTTTTCGCTCTATTTTATAGCCGGTAAAAATCGACGACATCGTTCCATTTCGTTGTAAATAGTCTTCTCGAAACGCCATATACACATGTACGACAGTAAAAATCATAAACCCCCATGCAACAAGGTGATGCCATGAACGAACGGAGTAGCTATCACCACCAAATAAATGAGCCACCCACATAAACATTTTTCCATAAATCGACTCCGGCTGTGGCTCGAATAATAAGTAATAACCTGTAAGCATCATAATGATGGATCCAAGCCCGATAAAAATCCAATAACTCAATTGAGCAAGTGGATTATGTCCAATGTAATGTTTTTTATTGTTTTTCATAAATAAGTAATATTTGATCGTTTCGAATGCTTCTTTCCAAAAAGAAAAGCGAAACGGATTCGATGTCGCATGTTCATTTCCTTTGTATACCCAATACCAACGAACAGCTAAATTAATAGTAAAAAGAAAAGCAACAAAAAAGTGAATATAGCGCGCCCACCCCATTAAAAACGAGTAATACGCTTCTTCTTGAATAGATGCGGAAACAAACGGGCGGCCGATAAACACGCCCGTAATCATTAAAACTATAATGGAAAAAGCATTGATCCAATGAAAAATACGAACAGGTAATTCCCATACGTACACTTTCACCATTTCATCGTTTAGCTCAATGTTTTTCGCTTTTCGTGACCGTTTCCAAACTACTTGTGTTTGTTTTTGCTCAATTTTTGGATTTGTTGGGATTGACATACACTCCCCTCCTACCCAATACGAATATGAGTCGTCTGTTTTGATTCAAGGTCTGTTAAATGAACCGCACATGCTAAACATGGATCGAACGAATGGACAATGCGTAAAATTTCCAATGGTTTTTCTTTGTCAAGCAACGGTGTTCCTTTTAAAGATGCTTCATATGCACCAATTTGCCCTTTATGGTCACGCGGTGAGGCGTTCCACGTTGTCGGAACAACAGCTTGATAGTTTTTCGTTTTCCCATTTTCAATTTCAATCCAATGGCCTAACGCTCCGCGTGGTGCTTCCATCCATCCTACTCCTTTTGCGTGTTTTGGCCATGTGCTTGGTTCCCATTTTGTTCGATCAAATGTAATTTGGTTTCCATTGCGAATATTCGCAAGTAACGCATCCATATCGTCACGCATCCATTTCGCAACGAGGATAGACTCAAGTCCACGTGCTACTGTGCGCCCGAGTGCTGAACGCATTGCTTCAAGTGGCCAATTTAATTTTTTCAACGTATCATCTATTAATCCGACAAACTCATCTTTCTTTAATGCATAACCAACAAGCATACGTGCAAGTGGCCCTGTTTCCATCGGATGCTCTTTCCATCTCGGAGATTTTAACCAACTGTATTTTTCCTCCGTATTTAATGTTTTAAATGGTGGTTTCGGTCCTGTATAACGAAGCGAAGTTTCGCCTTCCCATGGATGTTTACCAACTCCACCTTCTTTTCCATCATACGTATACCATGAATGATCAATAAACTCTTTTACTTGTTCTGGATCTTTTGGATCAACATCAAGTACTTCATTTAAATTTCCATTTAAAATGGCACCACGTGGGAAACGATATAAATGGACGTCGCGAATATCACCTGTTGAAAAATCACCATAACATAAGTAGTTATTTAAGCCACCACCATACGTCCAATCTTTATAAAACGATCCAATCGCTAGTAAGTCTGGAATGTAAACGTTATTTACAAATTCTACTGCTTGGTCAATAATTTGCGAGACATGCATCAAACGTTCTGCATGAATGGCGTTATCGCTATTAATATCAATTGGCGTAGCCATCCCACCAACAACATAGTGAGGATGTGGGTTTTTCCCTCCGAAAATTGTATGGATTTTCACAATTTCTTTTTGCCAATCAAGCGCCTCTAAATAGTGAGCAACAGCAAGTAAATTTACTTCAGGTGGTAATTTATATGCCTTATGTCCCCAATATCCGTTGGCAAAAATACCAAGCTGACCACTATCCACAACTTTTTGTACTTTCGCTTGGATGTCTTTAAAATAACCTGGAGACGATTTCGGCCAACTCGAAAGCGACTGAGCGATACGGCTCGTTTCGTTTGGGTCTGCTTTCAAGGCGCTTAGTACATCAACCCAGTCAAATGCATGCAAATGATAAAAGTGAACGACATGGTCATGTAAAAAGACCGCTGCGTTCATAATGTCACGAATGAGATGTGCGTTTTTTGGAATTTTAATATCGAGCGCATCTTCAACGGAACGGATAGAGGCTAAGGCATGAGTTGTTGTACAAACGCCACAAATGCGCTGCACGTATGCCCAAACATCTCGTGGATCGCGATCACGTACAATTAGCTCAATGCCACGGACTGCTGTTCCGGAACTAAATGCCTCTTGAATGACACCACTTTCATCAACGTCTACTTCTATACGTAAATGTCCTTCAATTCGCGTTACTGGATCGACAACAATACGTTCTGCCATCTTTATTCACCTCGATCATGATGTTCATCTTTTTTCTTCATTGCCGTGACCATAGCATGGGCAGCAACACCTGCAGCGGTCACACCAACTGCAATCGCTCCAACCGTTTCTGGATTAATCGTCGTTTGGGATGCAGGAATTTTAGCACGACGAACAAAGAAAGGACCGTTATCCCAAAAACCTTTTTCAGAGCAACCAATACATGGGTTCCCAGATTGAATTGGGTAGCTAACTCCCCCGTTCCAGCGCATTTCTGCACAAGAGTTATAGGTTGTTGGTCCTTTACACCCTACCTTATACAAGCAATATCCTTGTCGTGCCCCCTCATCATCAAACGATTCAGCAAATAGCCCGGCATCAAAATATGCCCGACGATTACATTTATCGTGAATACGATGACGATAAAATGCTTTTGGTCTGCCAAGATGGTCAAGCTCTGGCAGTTTTCCAAACGTGATGATATGTGCAATTACACCTGTCATGACTTCTGCAATTGGTGGACATCCTGGGACTAATATAACTGGTTTATCTTTCACGAAATGCGTAATCGGTTTTGCTTTTGTTGGGTTCGGATATGCGGCAGGAATTCCCCCCCACGATGAACAGCTTCCATATGCGATAATCGCTTTTGCTCCTTTAGCAGCGCGAAGGAACGTTTCTTTTGCCGATACACCACCAACCGTTAAAAATGCATCATCTGTCGGCAAACTTCCTTCCACCGCAAGTATGTATTCTCCAGGATAATGTTCCAAAACATGTTCAAGGGCGGCTTCAATTTGATGGCCCGAAGCGGCGGAAAGTGCTTCTGAATATTCGAGGGAAATCATGTTCAAAAGCACACTTTCTACTTTTGGATGCGTAGAACGAATAAATGATTCAGAGCAACCCGTACAGTCTTGGAACTGTAGCCAAATCACAGGAACTCGTTGATTTTTTTCCATCGCCGCAACCACTTGATCTGTTTGCGAAAAGTCTAGCCCCATAGTTGCTGCAAGAGCCGTACACATTTTTAAAAAATCGCGTCTCGTAAAGCCGCGATCAAGCACTTCTTCTAAAATAGTTTTTCTTTTCACATAACTCCTCCCCTTTACTTGATAACGTTTACAATTGATTATATATCATTATTTCCCTTTATGTTATTTTTAAGGGATAATTGTCACAAAATGTTCTTAAATATATTAACAACATGAAAATAGTTTTTATTATAATAAGTAGAAAAACAGAAAAAGAAAAAGCGCCTTCTATTGTGAAGACGCTTCTTGTTTCGACTGTTTTTCTTTTCGTTTATACACAAATTTTGAGATCGATATACTTACTTCATATAACAACAGCAATGGAATAGTTACTAGAAAGTCAGAAATAAAATCCGGTGGCGTGATCGTTACCGCGATAATAACTAATATAAAATACGCGTATTTTCTTACTTTTTGTAGCGCATATGGATTAATTAAACCAATACTTGTCAAAAACATAACGATGATTGGTAATTCGAACAATACAGCGAAAGGAATCGTCATGTTTAAAATAAATCGAAAATACTTTTCTGTCGTAAACATCGTTGCGAACAAATCTTCACCGAGACTCATTAAAAAGTGAAACACCATAGGCAATACAACAAAGTAGCCAAAACATAAACCGAGCACAAATAATAGAAACGTCGCTGGAATATACGATAATGTTATTTTTCGCTCCTTTGGTGTAAGAGCAGGCTTAACAAACATCCATACTTGCCAAACAAATACCGGAATCGTCATTGTAATCGCAAAGACGCCAGCTAGTACGACATACACCCATAAAATATCAGTGGGACCTAAAATCGTTAGCTTGACATCTAAATCAGAAATCAGCCAACGATATAAATCTTGAACAAAGATAAAACCTACAATAAAAAATAAAATTAGTGCTCCAACAACAATAAAAATGCGTTTACGTAACTCTTCTAAATGTTCAACCAACGTCATCTCTTCATCTTCGTATCTTTTCTTTTCTTCCACGAGCGTAAACACCAACCTTTTTCCATGTTAAAAACGGCAACACATCGTTGCCGCCTTATGATTGACTTGTTTCTTTATTTTTTATTTTCATCAAGCTCTTCTAATACTTCATCGCGCAATCCTTTTGTTGATTTTTTAAACTCACGTAATGTTTCACCAAAAGCTCGTCCGATTTCGGGTAATTTTTTCGGTCCAAAAATGACAAGAGCGATGACAAGAATTAAAATTAAGCCAGGTACTCCAATATTTGAAAGCATAACGTCATCTCCTTTTTTATACATACGCTTCTTTTTTATTTTATTGCTAATATCTTCATTTTTCAATGACAAATTTTTGAGGGGTGTGAGAAATGTTTAACAATCAACATACAGTATACGCTATTTTCTTTACATTGCATAGCCATACAACTGTACAAGTAGGAAAATTAGGGACGATTGTATTTCCAAGCGGAAATTATATTTATGTAGGGAGCGCGAAAAGAAACATACAATCACGTATTCAACGCCATCTCCAAGTAGAAAAACGCAAGCATTGGCATATTGATTACATTCGTCCATACAGTGAAATTACACATGTCCAAACATATTCCTCTGAACTTAGTGAATGTGAACGTGTACAGCAACTTTTTGAACAATACAGAGGGCAATGGGTCGCAAAAAAATTTGGCTCATCCGACTGTCGTTGTTTTTCTCATCTTATTTACTATAAACAATAAACGAGGGGTATGTCCCCTCGTTTAGCTCGCCTTTTCATATTTTTCTTCTGATTTAGCTATAATTACTGCGCATGCAGCATCGCCTGTAATATTTACGACCGTTCTCGTCATATCAAGCAAACGGTCAACTCCTAAAATAAGAGCAATAGCTTCAACTGGTAGACCAACGGATGTCAATACCATAGAAAGCATAATTAAACCAACACCTGGAACGCCTGCTGTACCAATACTCGCGAGTGTTGCCGTTAAAATGACTGTCAAAAGATCACTAAATGTCAAATCAACACCATACACTTGCGCGATAAACATCGTTGCAACACCTTGCATAATGGCTGTTCCGTCCATATTGATGGTTGCCCCAAGTGGTTGCACAAAACCGCTAATGCTTTTTGGAACGTTTAAATTTTTTTGTGCTGTTTCCATAGATACTGGCAATGTAGCATTACTACTCGATGTACTAAATGCAACAGCCATCGCTGGGGAAAACCCTTTAATAAACGCGATAGGGTTCATTTTTCCAAGTGTCCATACAGCTACACCATACACAACGAAGAAATGAACAAATAATGCTAACAATACAGCAAACATATATTTCCCCATCGCTGCGATCGCGTCGAATCCTTGTCCTCCAATGGCGATAGCAATCAATGCAAAAGCACCGTATGGAGCGAACTTCATCACCCATTCGACTAAGTACATGAGAACATCATTGGCTTGCTCTACGAATACTCGTACTTGTTTTACCCGATCACCTAGACGAGCAATTGCCATCCCCACAAGCACTGCAAAGACAATTACTTGAAGCATATTCCCTTCTACCATTGCTTGAAATGGGTTAGTTGGAATAATGTTTAATAATGTATCTACAACTGGTGGAGCTTCCTTCTTTTCAAACGTTGCCCCTTCTAAATTAAAATTTCCTTCTCCCGGACGAATCACAGATCCTAACGTCAAAGCAATGATAAGTGCCAAAGAAGTAGTAATTAAGAAGAATGCAATAGTTTTCATACCGATACGACCAAGTTTTTTTGGATCACCGACACCAGCTGCCCCTAAAATAAGCGACACAAGTACAATTGGAACAACAAGCAGTTTGATTAAGTTAATAAATATTGTGCCAAGTGGATTGAGCACGTACGTTTTTGTGAGGTCAAACCATTCTGTTGGAAGGGCTAAGTTGAAAATAAGACCTACGATAATTCCTGCAAACATTCCGAGTAAAATTTTCTTTGTCATCGACATATCCACACCTCCATCAAGTTCTGCGTCTTTTGCTGTAAAACGTATTCAACTTTGTACGGAAAAAAGAGTTAAAGGAGAGGACCGTTTCAATTGTAAATGTTTTTTTTGAAATTGTAAAGAAAAAATGAATATAATTGTTAGAAAAGTAGTTGAATTTCTTTTTTTACAAAAAAAACTACCACTATCACGTGGTAGTTTACATCCGCTTTGTTTTTTTACGACTTGAATCCACTTCAATGCCACTTGATTCCTTTTCAGTTGTTCCTTGTCCTTTTATTTCCGGTGAACTCAACCCCGTTTTCGAAGCATCTTTTTTTCGTTTCCCCACTTTATTCACCTCCTACCGTCTTATTTTGCACCTTTCATGAAAGTTCAATCGTCCCAAAATGAAATTTTGCTGTTTTTCTTCGATAAACCGAAAAACCGAATTGTTGAAATCTCGAACTTTGCCAATGGTCTTTTAATACGATTCGTTGACGTGCCACTCGCCTTGCTTGTTCGATCACTTCTGTGGTTAGCTCCGTATATAATGCTACTTGTTTTAATCCTCTTATCCCATCTGCTTCCTCAATGGTCACTTCAAACATTGGATCAAAATAAACGACGTCATATGACTGATCATTACATTGCGCTAAAAATGAGCGAAAATCGGCATGGTGCACATGAATGCGTCGCATCGCTTCATTAAGTTCAACCACATCGCTATCCCAATGGCGTAAACCTTGTTTTGTTAAGTAAGCAATATACGCATTTCCCTCAATTCCTACTACTTTCCCATCCTCACCGACAACTAAGCTAGCGATAATGCTATCCGCTGCCAATCCAAGCGTACAATCTAAAAACGTCATCCCTTTTTGTAACTTCGTCGCTTGTAAAAACGGATCGCTTTCTCCTTTTAAAATACGCTTTGCACGAAAAGAAGCAGAATTAGGATGAAAAAATAGCGGTTCGTGTCCGTACGGAAAATGAACCTCTAACCTTTCTTTCCCAACAACAAGAACAGCTTGAGCCGTATGTTGTTGAATAGCTGTAATGGAACGTTTTCGACGCGGAATATATGAAGTTTGTAAGTCTAACGCAATTTGTTTCGCTTTCTCAATCATTTGTTCATTCGTTCTACCAGCTGTTGTCACAATCATATGTTCACCCCAAAAGAAAAAGGATGTCTGTAGGACACCCTTAGCAATGTTTTTCAAAAGCTTGCATAATATTTTGCATAATATTTTCAAGCGAATTCGCTTCGATATCGTGGCGTGGAATAAAATGAACAACTTCTTTTCCTTTCAATAACGCCATCGATGGAGAAGAAGGTTCAATACCGACAAAATATTCACGCATTTTTGCTGTCGCTTCCCGATCTTGTCCCGCAAAAACAGTAATGAGATGATCCGGTTTTTTTTCGCTCATTTGTACCGCCTGAATAGCTGCTGGACGTGCAAGCCCTGCTGCACAACCACAAACAGAATTAACGACAACAAAAGTCGTTCCCTCTACTTGTTCCATAAACTGTTCCACTTCTTCACTCGTACGCAATTCTTTAAATCCACCGTTGACTAATTCATCGCGCATCGGTTGTACTACTTGACGCATATATTCTTCATATGACATAAACATACGTACATCCCTCCAAATCATTATTGCTTTTACAAGAATACAACAATGTAAATAGAAAAATCAATAAAATAAAAAACATTGAACAATTTTCTAAAAATTTTTATAATGAATGTATTTATATGATGTAGGAGGTTGAGAACATTGCCAATTAATATTCCACGTGATCTTCCAGCAAAAGAAATACTAGAACAAGAAAATATTTTCGTTATGGATGAAGATCGCGCCTATTCCCAGGACATTCGACCATTAAACATTATCATTTTAAACTTAATGCCACAAAAAGAAAAAGCAGAAACACAGTTGTTGCGTTTACTTGGGAATTCACCGCTACAAGTGAATGTAACCTTCTTACGACCAGAAACACATGAGGCAAAAACAACATCAAAATATCATCTTGATCAATTTTACACGACATTCCAACATGTTCAACATCGAAAATACGACGGCATGATTATTACCGGGGCACCCGTTGAACATTTACCGTTTGAACAAGTTGATTACTGGAATGAGTTAACTGAAATTATGGAATGGACAAAGAAAAATGTCACATCCACGTTACATATTTGTTGGGGTGCACAAGCAGGGATGTACTATCATTATGGGATTCCAAAATACGACTTACCACAAAAATGTTTCGGTGTATTTGATCATATGTTAGAACAAAAGCACGTTAAACTCACCCGTGGATTTGATGATATTCATAAAATTCCACACTCGCGCCATACAGATGTAAAACGTGAGCACATTGAAGCTGTTTCAGAGCTAACGATTTTATCTTCATCCGAAGAAGCAGGTGTCTGCCTTGTTATTTCCAATGATGGAAAGCAAGTGTTTTTAACAGGGCATCCAGAGTATGATGCCACGACATTAAAGGAAGAATACGAACGTGATGTAGCCAAAGGCTTAGACATTCAAATTCCAAAATATTATTTTCCACATGACGATCCAAATGAGCAACCACGTAACATATGGCGATCGCACGCTAACTTGTTGTTTGTCAATTGGCTCAATTACTACGTTTATCAAGAAACGCCATACGTATGGGAATAATTCCTCGCCGCACAGCGAGGATTTTTATTGCTATATTACTCAAATTTGAATATAATAACTTGTATATTCTTCATACAGAAAGGAGTAATAAAATGGAAAGTGAACAACGACATTTATCGTTTATTATTGCTGGGCTACTATTGGCCATTTTAATGGCAGCGATGGATAATACGATTGTTGCAACTGCAATTGGGACAATCGTTGCTGATTTGGGCGGGGTAGATCAATTTGTTTGGGTTACATCCGCCTACATGGTTACTGTCATGGCCGGTATGCCTATTTTTGGAAAGTTATCCGATATGTATGGTCGAAAACGTTTCTTTTTATTCGGGTTAATCGTCTTTTTAATCGGTTCTGCGCTCTGTGGTTTAGCACAAAGCATTGTGCAACTTAGCATTTTCCGCGCGATTCAAGGAATTGGTGGCGGGGCATTAATGCCCATTGCATTTACAATCGTATTTGACGTGTTTCCACCAGAAAAACGAGGGAAAATGACTGGATTGCTCGGCGCGGTCTTTGGGATGTCAAGCGTGCTTGGTCCGTTGCTCGGTGCTTATATTACCGATTACTTAAGCTGGCATTGGGTATTTTACGTTAATGTCCCAATCGGTTTATTGTCTATTTTTTTCATTGTTCGTTATTACAAAGAAACAACGCCACATACAAAACAATCGATCGATTGGCTTGGTGCACTCACCCTCGTCGTCACAGTCGTTAGCCTAATGTTTGCTCTTGAATTAGGTGGAAAAAAATATGATTGGAACTCGATCACGATCGTATCATTATTTACAATTAGCGCCGTTTTTTTAGTAGCATTTTTGTATGTAGAAACGAAAGCAAAGGAGCCCATTATCTCATTTTCACTTTTTAAACGGCGAACGTTTGCTGTCGCACAGTTGCTCGCTTTTTTATACGGTGCTACATTTGTCATTTTAACAGTTTTTATCCCGGTGTTTGTACAAGCGGTTTATGGCGGTACAGCGAAAAATGCCGGACTCATCTTAATGCCAATGATGCTTGGGTCTGTCGCAGGCAGTTCATTCGCTGGTGTTTCACAAACGAAAACATCGTATCGAAATATTATGTTTATTTCTGTAATCGCCTATTTTACGGGTATGCTCTTACTTAGTCTTATGACACCAGACACATCGCGCATATGGTTAACTGTGTATATGGCAGTCGCTGGATTCGGAGTAGGATTTTCATTTTCTTTGTTACCGACTGCATCGATGCACAATTTAGAGCCACGTTTTCGTGGAACAGCAAATTCAACCAATTCGTTTTTTCGCTCGCTTGGCATGACACTCGGTATTACCATTTTTGGTACTATTCAAACAAATACATTAACTAACAACTTAAAAGAAGCTTTTCATTCGATGCCATCGACACATGCGTTTGACCCTCGCGCACTGTTTGAAGCGGGAACACGAGCTCAAATTCCGGCGCCCATTTTACAAAAAATTGTCGATGCGCTAGCATCATCGATTACTTATGCGTTTTCGCTTGCATTAATACCGATTGCCCTTTCTTTTCTATTCATTTTCTTTATGGGGAATGAAAAACTCGAAATACAAAAACGTGTAGAAGCAGGGAAATAAAATGAGCGTGAAACTCGTCATTCTCGGTTTGTTGATGGAAGGAGAAAAACATCCGTATGAAATTCAACAAATTGTCAATGAACGTCATATGAAACATTACATCAAACTAGCAGCCGGATCGCTTTATTACGCTTTCGAGCAACTCGAGAAACAAGGATATGTAGAAGTAGTCGATGTTGTACGTGATACGAATCGTCCGGATAAAACAATTTACTGCATTACTGAAAAAGGAAAGCAACATTTTGAACAACTATTACTAGAACAATTACAAAAACACGAACATATTCATCGCTCTATTTATGCAGGACTGTCGTTTGCTGCATATGCTGATATGGAAAAAGTAAGTGCAGTATTAAAGCAACGATTACACGAAACAAAACAACAACTTGAAAAATTAAAATTGATCTTTGAACAAAAGCGTGAAAATGAATACGTGACAAAATTATACGTATTAAAAGGGGTCATTATGCATTTAGAAACAGAAGTAGAGTGGCTGCAACAATTGATTAACATTGCTAACAATAAAAAACTAAAAGAAAAAGGGGGAGGCTTATGGCAATAAGCTTCCCTCACTTTTTTTGCAACATAAACAACCACATAAACGAAACAGCTTGTTTTAATTCAGTTGAGAGCTGTTGAAGGAAAGAACCATCAACTCCGCGCTTATATACTCCTTCTTCAGCAATAAGAGTGAACCCATTTTCCTTCGCTAACTGTTCAAACTCCCAAGGCATCATCGTATTGCAAATGACTGCTTCACCATATAGACGGCGATAACTATTCACTCGCGGAGCGGCCGTTGGTCCAAGAATGCCAACACATACATATGCGTTCGTTTTTAACACACGGCGAACTTCTTCAAGCGCTGCAAGCGGCTGTTCTGTCCATTCTAAACAATTAATGATCATGGCACCTGCAAACGTCTCATCTGGGAAAGGCAAATTCATAACATCCGCTTGTTGAAAATGAAGATGTTCATGAGGCCTTTGTTTTTTCGCCAATTCAATCATTTCACTTGATAAATCTAATCCAATGACACGATATCCTTGTTCACACAGTTTATATGATCCGTATCCATCGCCACAACCAATATCTGCAATATACCCGTCCTTCCGCATATATGTTGTCACAAACGGAATAATCGACTTTCTACTTCCTCTCTCCCACATCTCTTCGCTGCTTTGATGCCACCACTCTGCTCGTTCATCCCATTGTTTTTCTGCCTCTTTATGCCATGTGTGCATAACTCCACTCCTTTCCGAAAAACTAAACATGTTAAGTCTATTGTAGCAGAAAGGAGTAAAAAACATGACAAAAAAAGTGAATAAGGGAAGTAAAAATCAAAACGCACCGACACAGCACGGACAAATACATGATGGTGTAGGAGACAACAGTAAAGGGCGCGAACAAAATAAAAACCAAAACGATAAAACAGATCATTAAAAAAGTCGGGCTGATCGCCCGACTCATTCTTCTTGCTTACTAACACGAATGGCAGGTGTATTGTTGCCAATATAAAAAGGGACAACTTCTTCACCTTGATGCTCATAAAAATAACGATTGATTTCTTGTTCAGCGAACGCTACTCCATCTTCTATGATCGTTCGTTTTTTATCCATCGTCTATCCCCCCTTAGACGATAGAATAACCGAAAAAATTGCTATTCATGTAATGGATCGTCTGAAACGATCACCCCATCTTCATCAACATATACGTATATACCCGGCTTCCACTCCACATCTCCGAAATGTACAACCGTATCTCGCGTCCCTTTTCCTTCTTTTTTACTTTTACGCGGACATGTTCCAAGTGCAAGTACGCCAATTGGCATCGCACTTATTTCTTTCGAATCACGAATACATCCATGTACAATAATGCCTGCTAATTGACGGTCACACGCAATTTGCGCAAGACGATCGCCCACAAGCGCACATTGTTTTGAACCTTTTCCATCAACAACGACTACACTGCCTGCTGGTACCGTTTCTAGTGCTTCTCGGACGAGTACATTATCTTCAAAAACATCTACTGTTGTGATGGGTCCATAAAACGATGTTTTTTTTCCATAGTTTTGAAATGCAAGTGAACAAACGCGCACACGTTCTCCATATTGATCACATAA
Source organism: Anoxybacillus eryuanensis (assembly GCF_051200995.1). Classification (NCBI taxonomy): domain Bacteria; kingdom Bacillati; phylum Bacillota; class Bacilli; order Caryophanales; family Anoxybacillaceae; genus Anoxybacillus; species Anoxybacillus eryuanensis. The sequence continues at coordinate 114,971 of NZ_JBPODS010000004.1, forward strand.
ATCCGCCGTTTTCATCCTCATCCCCCATTTTCGCTAATCTCACCATAATAATAGTCAATCTATTCTAAAAAATCAATCAATTAGAATAGAAATAATGAACCTTGTTCTTCTATCGCGCCGTTCATTAAGAAATAGATGAACAAGGCGAGAAAACAGTAAAAAAGCACAGTTTCAAAAAAACTAGATGTACGATATGTAACGATAAACCGATATCTTTTTTTGGAAAATGGCCATAACAACGGAACACCTTGACTTGAACAGTAATCGGCTAAGACGTGAAATGCATAACCCAAGCATAAGCCGAGCGTAAAAGAAGAGAAATGCTGTAATAATAAAACAGCGGTAATCGCTCCCCAGGCTAGTAATGAGTGCGTAAATCCTCGATGACCGAACGCCCTTTTTACTTGTTTTGCCACACCAAGAGAACGACGACCAATATACGAATTTGGTTCATCAATATCAGGAAGCAACCCCCCAATCGCTAATCCAGCGGCATAAGCAATAGTGAAAGATACAGGAGTATACGTTGCAACTCCAGCACCAATAGCTAATGATGAAACAATATGAGTATGATAACGCATTATTTTTTCGCCTTCCTTTTTGTAAACGTTTTACACAACATTTATTATTAACATTCATGAATTTGTGATGGTTTTTTCAACAAATGTTCATCCCTTGAATCAACTTTGTGAAACTATTAGCATTATACTAATATATGAACAAACTGACAAATGAAGCTGGTGAGGAAAAATGATGAAAAAAACACCTGCAGAACTAACCGTTATGAAAAGTTTAGCATTTTTAGCTGTTGTGTTTCAAAGTGCGTTATTATACATTATGAATCATCGCTCTCCGCATGCTGAGGAAGCGATTATGATGGGGATATTATTTCATTTCGTCAAATTTTCCGCTCCTGTGTTCGTGTTTTTAGTTGGATTTCATATGGCGCAACAGAAAGAAGCGATTCATTATCGACGATACGTGTCTCATAAATGGACAGAACTCATGATTCCATATATCGTATGGTCATTTGTTTATTTTATATTATTTTCTAGTCATCTGCATGCATCTGAAGTAATGAAACAACTAGTGCTCGGCGAGGCAGCACCACATTTATGGTACGTCGTAATGATTATACAATTTCATTTACTGATTTTAATCATTGTTCCATTTTTCCGTTGGCTTGATCAAAAAAATTATTGGAAATCATTTATTATTGTTAGCGCAATTATTTACATTGGCTTCATTACGTTCATTTCTCCAATCGTTCAAAGCGAATCATATATACATTATGTAGATCGCACGTTTTTGGCTTATTTCTTTTACTTTTGTTTAGGGGGTGTAGCAGCATACACGCTACCAAGTTGGCGGAAATTTGTTATTCAGGCGATTCCACTTAACACATTTTTATTTTTATCGCTTTTTATCGTTGTTGGTTATGAGCTATTTATATCTCAAAGTATCTTTTCTATCGATTTAACAGAGATTACGTATTTAAAACCTTCGATGGTGTTATACGTTACATCAGAAATTTTCTTGTTATACGGTTTATCGATCACGATTGTGCAGACAAAATCTCGATTATATACCGCGTTGCGTTTTATCGGTCGATATACGTACGGTGCATATATTGGGCATGTGTTCTTCCTACATATGTTCGCACCAATGATTCCGACGACAATGTATTCCATGTTACAAGCGGTAATCTTATTCTTAATTACAACCATCGCGTCAATCGGCATTTGTTATATGGTGCACGCAACACCCCTTAGCTTGCTTTTAATCGGTCAAACCCGGGAACATCGGACACTTTCTATTCCAACGATTTCAAAACTCAAAAAAGGGATCCCAAGTTAACAGCGGGATGCCTTTTTATTTTGTTTATCCAAACATCCTCTTGTTTCAAGCATATAATAAATTGGACAAATAGAGAAAGGAGTAAGAAAATGAGCATTAGTCGAAAAATATTTTTAGGATTTTTCATCGTTTTGTTGTTCGTGATATGTATAGGAGGATTTCAAATATTTAGAATGAATGAAACAAATGAAATGTATAAACGTTTAATCAATCATCGTTTCAATGTCATTACGAAAACAGACGAAATGGTTACTATTTTTTACGAAGAAAGGAAGGATATACTTACTTATTTACTACTAAAAGACAACGACTTTTTAACGAGTTACGAAGAAAAACGAAGACTGTTTTATACAAATTATGAGCAAATAAACTCGATGTTATCAACATCAGAAAGCAAAGCGATTGTCAATCAATTACAACAACTAGAATATGAATATTTTCAACTCGTCCAGCAATTTTTACGCACAACTAACAAACTAGAACAGTCAAACGTCATTCAAAAACTACAAAAAACAGGAAGTCTCTTTTTACAAACAGCTGAACAAATGTTGCAACGACAGAAAAAACTATTAGTAACGGATCAACAGCATATTGAACATTACATGAGACAAACGTACATTATATCACTTACGAGCATCACATCCCTTGTTTTACTAGGTGGCATCGCTTCCTTTTTAGTCAGTCGTCAAATTGCCAAACCTATTCTCCTCGTATCTGATGAACTACAACGTGTGGCAAAACAAGATTTATCTTCTCCCCCTTTATTAGTTAAAACAAAAGACGAGACAAGACATATGATTGAATCAATTAATCGTATGAAAAGGCATTTAAAAGAAACGATACAAACAATGAAAAAAGTATCAATCCAAGTGGCATCACAAGCAGAACAGTTTACAGCAAGCGCCGAACAAAGTACACAGTCAGCTGAAAAAGCCACGGAAATGGCCGAACAAACATATGCCGAAGCGCAAAAACAACTACACATGTTGACAGCGTCTGATCATGCATTGCATGAACTATCGATCGGAATGAATCAAATTGCTGAAAACAGCGAAGATTTACTTACATCAGCGGAGCGAGCATATGAATCTGTAAGTAAAGGGAAAAACGCTATCCAGGCTGTTTCGACGCAAGCAAATGAAGTACGCGCTGCCATGTTTGCAACCAAAACACTTGTTGAGTCGTTAGAAAGTCGTTCAGAAACAATCGGGAAAATTACAAACGTCATTACGGCAATTGCTGAACAAACAAATTTACTTGCATTAAATGCCGCAATTGAAGCAGCCAGAGCAGGAGAGCATGGAAAAGGATTTACCGTTGTCGCCGATGAAGTGCGAAAACTATCTGAGCAATCAAAAGATGCGGCAAAAGAAATTGAGATGATGCTTGAGAAAATAAAAATAGAAACGAAAAAAGTTTCCAAAGCAATGGAACAGAATACACAAAAACTTACGGACGGTGCAATATACTATGAACAAACGGAACACTCATTTTACGCCATCAATGAGTCTGTTGAACAAGTATTTTCAAAAATACAAACCACATCCGCAGCCATTGAACAAATGACGGCAGTTTCGAACGAACTAACACAAACAATGAAACAATTAAAGCAACTATCACAACAAGTCATGCAAAAAAGTAAAGAAAGCGCAGTAACTGTAGAAGAACAGCTAGCCATGAACGAACAAATTTCTTCCGCTGCTCAAACACTTACTAAACTTAGCGAGCAACTGCGTACAATGGTTGAATCATTTCATCTGTAGCTGTGCATGCCTGTATGCACAGCTACTGCTTATCAAAATATTGAGCAAGCTCAACAATCATCGCTCCCATCCGTTCGTGAGCTGGCGCAATGACACGTGCAACCCCTTCTTCATGTAACGCTTCTTTTGTCACCTTCCCAACCGCAACAGCTACCACATCTTCATCAAACGCCCGTTTGATTTCACGTATGTATCCCCGTTCGTTCACAAATGAAAAAAAGAAACGCACTTGAATAGCTGATGTAAAACAAACCGCTTGTACAGATTGAGAAATGATTTCATCAATAAGCGGTTCCATCATATCTAGTGTAGGTGGGGTATGAAGATATGGCCATACTTCTTTATATAAAGCCCCTTGGTTGACTAAAAACTGCTTTAACGACGGAGCTGAGTCCCCATAGAGCTGAACAACTACATTTTTGTTTTTCCATTCCACATCTTCTAAAGCACATATAAGACCTTGTGTTGTTCCATCATCTGCCGTTATATGCGGACTGATGCCGTACGTACGTAACACATTCATTGTTTTATAACCACGTACCGCCACATGTGCTTGACGAATCGCTTCAAGTAACGATTCCTTCATTCCCCATTCGTCCGCTGTTTTCATGAGCGTTTCGACACCAATTCCTGTCGTGAAAATAAACCAGTCGTTTTGCTCATTCACAATTTCGTAAAGTTGTTGCTTCAGCTCTTCATTAAAAAACATCGTTCCTTGAGCAGGTCGTGAAATCGGAATGCCTCCTTGCTTAGCGATAAGTGCACTCATTTCTTCAATTTTACGGGAGGCACATATCACAATTTTTTTATTCGCCAATGCTTTCTCAACCATTTCTCTCATCTCCTTTTTCCCCATCATATCATATAAAAATGCAAAATAGCGCAAATTTTGTTGAAACATGACAAAAAACATCGAACAGTTACACATTCACACCATCGTTAACTTAGCTTACAATGAAAGAGACGATTCGACGGAAATATTCAAATTATTCAAACATATGTCGAAAGGAGCGGCTTCATATGCCCTCGCTAATTAAAGAGATTTTGTTAAACTTATTTTTTATTATACTAGCACTATTAATCATTCCAATTTGGCTTGAAGAACGTCGCATATCCGATCACTTAAAAACAATCTTGAAAACGATCGCTATTGGGGTATGCATTATATTTTGCATGACATTTCCTATACATACAACAGGAGGATTTATTTTCGATTTGCGTCAAGTCGCCATTTGGATTGGTGGTTTATATGGTGGGGCGTTTTCTGCTATTTTTCTTTCAATCGTTACTGTCATTTATCGGATTATAATTGGCGGTACAGAAGGTATTATTGTAACGATGATAATTACAGCAATCCAAGTCATCATTTGTTTCTTTTTTTATCAAAAGTTCCAAACATATTTGTCCGTTAAAAATCGAATTGTTACGATTACCCTTCTATCTGTCGGAACAACGATTTTGACAATTGCATTTTCTGGGATATGGATTGTTGATGAATATCAACTGTCACATATTATCAGCACGTATTTTCCAGCGCAACCACTTGCTGCGTTTTTAGGTGCTTATATTACTGAAACTATTCAAAAACATAGTGAACTTCGTCGACGTATTATTCGTGCTGAAAAGATGGAAGTCGTTGGACATTTAGCCGCCTCGATTTCACATGAGGTGCGCAACCCGTTAACCGTATCGAGAGGATTTATGCAATTGTTATTACAAAGTGAACGAATGAATTATAAAGATAAACAATATATTCAAATCGCCATTGAAGAAATTGATCGTGCAGAAGCGATTATTACCGATTATTTAACGTTCGCAAAACCAGCGCCAGAGCACGTCGAAAAATTAAATGTAAAGACAGAAATTGAGCGGGTAATTGATATTTTACGTCCTCTTGCCAACATGAACAGCATCGAAATTCAAGCATCTCTTGTACCATTTGCAGTGAAAGGAGAACGACCAAAGTTCCAACAATGTTTATTAAACGTCATGAAAAATGCGATTGAAGCGATGCCACACGGAGGAATATTGCGTATTAATGTGTCTATTGATAAAGATTACGTACTAATTCATATCAGTGACACAGGAATTGGTATGACAAAAGAACAAATTGAACGCCTAGGGGAACCTTACTTTACGACAAAAGGAACGAAGGGAACGGGTCTTGGGATGATGGTTGTATACCGTATCGTTGAAACAATGAAAGGTGATTTATTTATTCATAGCGAAGTGGGTCACGGAACAGATGTATATATGTATTTTCCATCTTATTATAAGTCGGATATCGAAAAATCGTCAAAGCGACATCAGTTTGAACAAGTTAGTTATTGACTTGTTCTTTTTTGTTTTTGTTGATTATTTAGAACATAGTTTAGTTAATGAAAAAAGGCCGTATATAAAGTGGCCTCTTATAATTGCTTGGCAAAATCACGCCCGAACGCAATACATAATTGCTTATCTTCATCTGTGGGCGTCAGTTCGATCTTTAGTCCATCAAGAATGACTTCAGCTCCTCGCTCTTGTAACTTTTCCATTAAAATATCAACTGCAGCACCGTATTTTTCATAACTTGAATCGCATGAGCCGAAAACAGCTGCTTTTTTTCCTGTTAAGTCCACGTCATTCAATTCATCATAAAAATCTAAAAAATCATCTGGCAGCTCTCCATCTCCCCATGTGTACGCTCCAAGTAAAATACCGTCATACTGCTCAAGCTCTGTCGCAGTGGCTTCTAATACCTCTTTGACATCTAATTCAATCTCTTGTTCACGAACACCTTCAGCAATTGCTTCCGCCATTTCTTCTGTATTGCCTGTCATACTTGTAAATACCATGATAACTTTTGACATTAGTCATCCCCCTATCTATATTATTGATAATCATTTTCAACAATTATATATTAAATGATAATGATTATCTTTGTCAAAACTTTTTAAAAAGAAAAACGCGCGATTTTTACCATCGCGCGCGCTTGATCTATTACTCTTTCACTTCTTTTTTCCATAATCCGACCATTAATGCTGTTACGAGCGAGCCAACTAAAATTGCAAGCACATACAAAAACGGATTTCCTTTTACAATTGGGATTACGAAAATTCCGCCATGTGGTGCAGGAAGACCAATACCAAACACCATTGTCAATGCGCCCGCAATTGCTGAACCAACGATAATTGATGGAATGACACGTCCTGGATCAGCTGCCGCAAACGGAATAGCCCCTTCTGTAATGAACGAAGCTCCCATAATATAGCACGTTTTTCCTGCTTCTCGTTCTGCTTTTGTGAATTTCTTTTTAAATAGCGTTGTTGCGAGCGCCAATCCTAATGGCGGAACCATTCCACCCGCCATGATAGCTGCATGTGGGGCATAGTTTCCTGCATCAATCATTGCGATACCGAACGTAAACGCTGCTTTATTAATTGGTCCACCCATATCAACCGCCATCATACCACCGAGGATAAGACCAAGTAAAACAAGGTTGCCTGTACCCATATTTTGAAGCCATGTTTTCATTCCTTCATTTAGTGCTTTTACTGGATCAATAACGATATACATCATAATAAGTCCTGTGAGCAAGATGCCGAATAACGGATAAAGAAGAACAGGTTTAATCCCTTCAAGTGATTGTGGCAAACGACTAAACCATTTTTTTAATCCGACAACAAGATAACCTGCTAAAAAGCCAGCGATCAGTCCACCTAAAAATCCTGCACCACCATTTGCTGCCATAAATCCTCCGACCATTCCGGGCGCAAATCCTGGACGATCCGCGATGCTCATTGCGATAAAGCCAGCTAACACAGGAATCATAAGCGCAAAAGCACTGCCCCCGCCAATGTCCATAAGCGCTTTCGCAATCGGGTGGAACGACGGATCATTTGGATCAAATGCTTTAATACCGAAAATAAATGAGATTGCAATTAAAATACCGCCACCAACAACGAACGGAAGCATATTCGATACGCCGTTCATTAAATGCTTATAAAATCCTGTTCGTTCTTTTGGTGCATACGAACGGTTTCCACCACTTGCACGATAAATTGGAGCATCTTGTTTTAATGCTCGATCAATGAGTTGCTCTGGTTTACGAATCGCATCGGCAACAGGTACTTGGATGACATATTTGCCGTCAAATCGATCCATTTCCACTTGTTTATCCGCTGCAACGATAATCGCAACCGCTTCGTCAATTTCTTGTTGTGTTAACTCATTTTTCACCCCGCTAGAACCGTTCGTTTCTACTTTAATCTCGACCCCCATTTCTTTTGCTTTCGCCTTTAAGGCATCAGCTGCCATATACGTATGCGCAATTCCTGTTGGGCAAGCTGTAACGGCTAATATTTTCTTTCCATTTCCAAACTGTTGTTTCTCTTCTTTCACCATTTCTCCCTCCTTTTCCTGAATCGCTTGAATGATCTGTTGCTTTGTTGAAGCGTTTTCAATTTTTGATCGAAATGATGAATCCATTAATAATGTCGATAATCGAGATAACGCTTCTAAATGTGTGTTATTGGCTCCTTCTGGCGCTGCAATCATAAAAAACAAGTGGCTGTGTTTTCCGTCTAACGCGTCGTAATCAATTCCATCTTTCGAACGACCAAAAACAACAGCTGGCGTGCGAACCGCTTTTGTTTTGGCATGAGGGATGGCAATTCCTTCACCGATCCCTGTCGTACTTTGCGCTTCACGGGCAAAAATCGCTTCGATAAATGTCTCACGATCGTGCAATTTCCCCGTTTTTTCAAGAACATTTGCTAATTCTTCGATCACTTCTTTTTTTGTTTGGGCTTTTAAGTCAAGAATAATTGTGTCTTCTGTCAACAAATCTGTTATTCTCATACACGATCCTCCATTCGTGTGATGTTCACTTCACCTAGTAAGCGATGAACTTCTTCTTCTGTACATAAATCTTCAGAAAACGCTGTCGCACTCCCCGCCGCAACGCTATATCGAAACGCTTCTTCAAGCGATGCTTCATTTACATATGCAGCTAAAAACCCAGCTACCATTGAATCACCGGCACCAACCGAATTTTTCACTATTCCTTTCGGTGCTTGAGCGATTAATATGACATCTTTATGGAACAAAATCGCTCCATCTCCTGCAAGGGAAACGATGACATGTTGCACGCCATTGTCAATTAGTTTTTTTCCATATTCGATGATTTGATGTCGACTATGAATATGTGTTCCGAACAATTCCCCTAACTCGGTCTGGTTGGGTTTAAGTAAAAATGGTTCGTATGCGATTGCTTGTTTCAATGCATTACCACTCGTATCAACAACAACAGGAACCCGTCGTTTTTTTGCTTCTTCTATCATAGTGACATAAAATGTATCATCTACCGAGGGCGGAAGGCTTCCTGCTAAAACAAGTATATCTCCTTTTTTTAGTTGCTTAATTTTATTGATCATTGCTTCTTTATGTTCATCGCTAATGACAGGTCCTTCGCCATTTATTTCTGTTTCTTTTTCCCCTTTTAACTTAATGTTTAATCGCGTTTGTCCAGGTACAGCAATAAAATCTGTTAAAATATGCTCCCTTTTCAATTCATCAGCAATAAACTGACCTGTAAATCCACCAATAAAACCAAGCGCAACATTATGAACATGTAGTCGCTTCAATACGCGTGATACATTAATCCCTTTCCCGCCTGGAAAATATGCCGTTTTTGTTGCCCGATTTAATTTTCCAAGTTCGATCTGTTGTGCTTCAACAACATAATCGACGGAAGGATTTAATGTGCATGTATAAATCATGATTTCACAACCTCTACTGTCGTTTTTTCTTCATACATTGCTAGCAATTCTTCATCTGTTTCATCCGTAATCATCGTTGCTTCTTGTAATGGTGCAATTTTCACAAATGTGCTTTCATTTAGTTTCGAGTGATCTGCCAATACAAACGCTCGTTGTGATAAATGAATCGCTGTTTGTTTCATAAATGCTTCTTCGGGATCGGGAGTTGTATACCCAAAATCAATGTGAACACCATTTACTCCAATAAAACATTTATCAAAGCTATATTGCTGCAAGGAATGGATCGCTCCTCGACCAATTAACGCATTTGTTTTTTTCTTAATGAACCCCCCAACGAGATATGTTGGAATGTCTTTTTCTAATAGTGCCTCAATATGCATAATACCGTTAGTGACTACAACAATATTTTTTGCTTCGATATAAGGAATCATCTGGAATGTTGTCGTTCCTGCATCTAAATAAATACAATCTCCATCTTGAATAAGACTGGCCGCATACTCGCCAATGAGCTGTTTTTCATGAATGTTTTTGGTCGATTTTTCAAAAACGCTCAACTCTTCTCTTTTTTGTTGTAATAACGCTGCTCCGCCATGGACACGCTTCAATTTTTTTTCTTTTTCCAGCTGGCTTAAATCACGTCGAATCGTCGATTCTGAGCATTGCGTTACTTCGACCAATTCATGTAACTTTACAACTTCCTTTTCTTGTAACAACTGCAAAATAATACGATGTCGTTCCGGTGTTAACAATTTCACACCTCCTTTTTTAAATCGCTTACATCTTTATCATACCGAAGTATACGTAAAAAATCAATCAAATTCATTCAATTTTAATCAAAAATAATCATTATTTTTTATATATCATTCAAAAACGCTCATTTTTCAGAAAAATAAAAACCGTCTCATATTGAGACAGTTTCACTTGTATTTCCAATTTTCTCAGGATAATATTCTTCAATCATTTGGATAAATGGCTCGACATATTGAGGATCAAATTGCGTCCCAGAACAACGTCGCAATTCAACAATCGCTTCGGAGAATGTTTTCGTTCGTTGGTACGGGCGGTCTGTTGTCATCGCATCAAATGAGTCAATAATGCATAAAATACGTGCTAATTTTGGAATTTCTTCACCTTGTAGCCCATAAGGGTAACCTCGTCCATCATAACGTTCATGATGAAGTTCGACAAGCGGAATAACTTCTTCAAACCGACCATCGGAAAGGACAATCTCTTTTCCCCATATGACGTGTTTTTTCATTATTTCCCATTCATCACGGTCGAGTTTGCTTGTTTTGTTAATAATATCTCGAGAAACTTCGATTTTGCCGATATCATGAACAAGTGCACCTAAAATAAGAGTTCGTTTTTCTTCTTCCGTAAGAGACAAACGATCACTAAACTCCATCGCGTATGTAAATACACGCTTACTATGACGGTATGTATATACATCTTTATAAAGAAGCAATTTTAACTGTTCTTCAATAGCATCTAAATCTTCTTTAAATTTCAATGCATCACGAGATATTCTTTTTTCGTCATATAATTGTACATTATTTTTCCCTTGTGCTTTCGAATAATAAAGCGCTTGGTCAGCTTTATGTAGCAGTTCACTTTCTTCATACATGTCAGATTCATATTCAGCAATTCCGCATGAGAACGAAATACAACGATATGGAAGTCGTTCAACCCCATCAAATGGCGTGTCATTTAATTTTTTCCGCAATTGATCCATAAAAGCTGCTGCTTCGTGTTTCTCCGTTTTCGGCAAAATGATCGCAAACTCTTCTCCACCATATCGTGCTACTGTAAAACCACGATCTTTCGTTTCGTTTTTTAAATACTCCCCGACAAATTTTAATAATCTGTCTCCTTGCACATGACCGTGGTAATCATTATATTTTTTAAAATGATCTAAATCTAAAAAAGCAAGTGAAAACCGCTCACCCGTTTTTTTCGTCTCTCGAAACAGTTCCTTTAAATAATCTTTAAAATATCCGTGGTTATATAAGCCGGTGAGGTAATCTTTATTTGCTTGATTTGCCATTTCTTGATACCACTCAAGCACTTTTCCAAATGTAATGGATAATAAAACAACTAAAACTGTAAACAAAAACAAACCAAAAAACCCTTCGTTATCAATCAAAATAATAAGCACTAAAGAAAGAAGAAGCGTGACAAAATACACAAAAAATACTTCTTTTAAAAGGCCTAAGTTAAATACCCCAGTAAATCTTGATTGCGCAGAACGATAAAATCCAATCAAAATAATTACATTAATTAAAAAATACATAATTAAACTCAAAAAATAAGGAGATAGATTATATACGATTTCTCCTCCCACTTTTCCATTCAGGAAACTAAAAGAAAAGCTAGTAACAAGTATCATGATTAAATACATAAAAAAATTCAGAAAATGAGCCCATATCGGAACAGTTCGGTTATAAGTCATTTGCATCAAATAAAAAAGCAACAAAACCCAAAATGGAATAAAAAATCCGAAATGAAGAGATGCCGCCAAAAAAACAGCTGAATCCATAGAAAACGAACTTTTATTTTGAACAATTTGAATTTCAAAACGACTAAGAATAAATGACGAAATAGATAAAAAATAAATCCACACCCATTCTTCAAGAGTCGGAAAAGGAATAGAGAAATCAAACATTAAAGCACTCAAAACGCAAGCAAATATCCCTAAAATACAAATATACACTTTAGATCGAATCGTCATATGCCTATCACTCATCCTGAAGCTGTATTTAAAAAAACAATATAAATAAAGGGAGTGATCCCCCCCCTATCCAATTACTTTAATTGCAGATGTCAACGCCACAACAACAGAACCGATAACAATTAAGTTAATAAGTACATTTTTCACGCGTGCGTTCATGCTTTTCACCTCCCTTCATGTGTTGGTTGAAGAGAATTTGTTTGTTTTTCTTTCATCATTAAATACTGAATAAACAAAAAGACGCCAATATTCATGACAACATCGCCAATGCTAATGACTTTCGCTCGCGGATAAGGCGGTGCTAACGGAATGATGTCACCTAAAAACGGGAAAATAGTATCAGCTGTAATAATCGTATGTTTCCCGTAAAGCCCTGTTTTCAAAAGTTCAACATATTCTTGTCCTAAAACCGCTTGTGTAGCTTCAAGCGATACAGGCATTCTCCCACCGTTTAGCGCGATGACAATGAAATTCAAGAGCACTCCAGCAAAAATCGTCTTCATCCCTGGATAATGGCGATTAAGCCAAATAAATGTTAATCCGACAATGTAAACGATAATAAATGTAGTGTTGCTTATATTCGCTAAAATCGCAATTCGGTCTTGCAATAGGAAGAAAATCCATTGCACAACCAACAACGCAGGGAAGATCCAACCGCCTTTTAACTTCAATGTTGCGATCCCTTTAAAATTGCCTCCACGAAATAAACCGATTAGAATGCTTAAAATAATTCCATCGTATACCATATAAACCTCACATTTCTTTAAGAATGAAAATTTTTTTTGTCTTTTTACTGATTATAATAGCACATTTTTTTTTATATGAAAACGATTATATTGACGAAATATTTCGTTTTTCTTATTTATTATTTAGAACATAGTTTTATTTGTAAAAAACCGACTGCCCAAAAGACAGTCGGTTTGACTCTTTATTTAAACATTTGCGCAGCACGAACTGCTTTTTTCCACCCATCATATAGACGTTGTTGAGTGTCTTCCTCCATTTTCGGTTCGAAAGCACGGTCAATGTTCCATTGTTTCGCAATCTCTTCTTTACTTTTCCAATATCCAACCGCAAGTCCTGCCAAATAAGCAGCACCGAGAGCAGTTGTTTCGTTCACAACCGGTCTCTCAACTGGTACGCCAAGAATATCGCTTTGAAATTGCATTAGAAAGTTATTTTTTACTGCCCCACCATCAACACGCAATGTTTTTAACGTAATGCCCGCATCTGCTTCCATTGCTTTTAATACATCTTTTGTTTGGTATGCGAGCGATTCGAGTGTCGCTCGAATGAAATGTTCTTTTGTTGTACCACGTGTCAAGCCAAATACCGCTCCTCGTACATCGCTGTCCCAATATGGTGTTCCAAGTCCTACAAACGCAGGCACAACATATACCCCATCTGTTGATTGTACTTTTGTCGCATATGCCTCACTATCTTTTGCTTCCTTAATCATCCGCAATCCGTCACGCAACCATTGAATAGCAGATCCAGCAACGAAAATGCTTCCTTCTAACGCATATTCGACCTTCCCATCAATTCCCCATGCAATTGTCGTTAATAAGCCGTGTTTAGACTGAACTGCTTTTTCACCTGTATTCATTAACATAAAGCAACCTGTGCCGTATGTGTTTTTCGCCATCCCTTCCTCAAAGCACGCCTGCCCAAATAAAGCTGCCTGCTGATCTCCTGCGATTCCAGCAATCGGCACTTCTTGCCCAAAGAAATGGTACGGTGCTGTATGTGCGTAAATTTCTGAAGATGGTCGAACATCTGGCAACATCGTTTTTGGTACATGTAAAATATCAAGTATTTCTTCATCCCATCTTTGTTCATAAATGTTAAACATTAACGTTCTTGACGCGTTAGAGTAATCTGTCACATGTGCTTTTCCACCAGACAATTTCCAAGTAAGCCACGTATCAATCGTCCCGAACAATAAGTCACCGCGTTCCGCCTTTTCACGTGCTCCTTCGACATGATCTAAAATCCATTTCACTTTCGTTCCCGAAAAGTAAGCGTCAATCAACAAACCTGTTTTTTTCCGAAATATATCATCATATCCAGCCCGCTTTAATTGTTCGCAAATTTGTGCTGTTTGACGTGATTGCCATACAATGGCGTTATAAATCGGCTGTCCTGTTTGTTTGTCCCATACGACCGTCGTTTCACGTTGGTTTGTAATACCAATGGCCGCAATTTGTTTTGGTTCAATAGCTGCTTCTGACAATACTGTCGCAATAACAGCTAAAATAGAACCCCAAATTTCATTTGGATTATGTTCTACCCAGCCTGGTTGTGGGAAATATTGTGTAAACTCTTTTTGTGCAATATGAACAATTTCTCCTTTTTTGTTAAATAAAATGGCACGTGAACTTGTTGTTCCTTGATCAAGAGCTAAAATGTACATATACCTATCCCCCTTGCAAAAAAAGACCCACAGCGCAATCAATAAAAATGCGTGTGAGTCTCCGTTTCTCCGTCACTAACATGATGAACTTACTATAAGACTAATCAATTTCGAAAACGCTGTCAATACATTTATTACGGAGCAAAATACCGCCAAAGTTCGACATTTGATGTCGTTACCGCAACAGCTCCTGCCGCAAGCGCTGCTTCGACTTCGGTTTCGTTTTCGATTAACCCTCCAGCAATAATTTTCTTTCCGGTTCGTTCGTGAAGTTGAGCAATGACTTTTGGAACAACACCAGGCAATACTTCAATATAATCCGGATTTGTTTTTTCTACAAGCTGAACACTTCGCTCAAAGGCATTTGAATCAATAATAAATGTGCGTTGAATCGCAACAACACCTTTTTGCCTTGCTTTCGTAATCACACTACTTTTTGTTGAGATCAGTCCGTATGGTTTAACGAGCTGACATAAAAATTCCGTCGCATACTCATCACTTTTTAACCCTTGTATTAAATCAACGTGAAGAAACATTTTTTTCCCATGCTCATTTGCATATGTATACACGCTTTTCAACATACCGATATGAATGTCTAAAAACACCCCATATTCATAATTCATTTTTATTAGTTTATCAAAATCTTTCATCGAGCGCACTGCTGGCAAAATACGTTGTCCGTTCATCCTTCCATCACCTTCACATAAAACGTGCGCGTTCGCGGTCCGTCAAACTCGCAAAAATAAATGCCTTGCCACGTCCCAAGAAGCAGCTGACCTTTTGTGACAATAACATGCGCTGATGAACCAACTGTGCTTGCTTTCATATGTGCTGCTGTGTTTCCTTCGCCGTGTCGATCGAGTGGATGATGCCATGGATACAACTCATCAAAACGGCGAATCATATCTCGTTTGACATCGGGATCGGCATTTTCATTAATCGTGATTCCTGCTGTCGTGTGCGGACAATAAACAACAACAATTCCTTCTTGTACACCACTCTCTGTAATAAAAGATTGAACAAAAGAAGTAATGTCTACAAACTCATCTCGCTTCGTCGTTTGAATCGTCCATTGCTTCATCATCATACTTTCCCACCTTTATTCTTAATATATTTACAATCATATATATTTTCACATTTCTTTTCCATAAAAAATTCCTGACTTAACAGCTCCTAACGTTGTTAAAGCCCAGATCATTCTGGGCTTTAGTCGTATACGTGATGGGACGGAATAATATAATCAACCGAAATCACAGGCAAATCGTGTTGTTCAACTGAGGCAACAATTAAACCTTGTTTGCTTACAATGCCAAATTGTTCTTTCTGTTGATCAAATGCTGCTTCACCAAATGCTAAAACCGTGTGATATAACTTTTCTTGATCAACTTTTTGCTTCCGTACATGATTGCTTAACTTAATGATCACTTCTTTCCCACGAATTTGACCACGATACATGCCACTCACTTCCTTTCTATACTCCTTACTGTTAATGTTATGCACTTAAGATAAAAATCCTTCTCTTAAAAAATTTTTTGAAAAAATCGCCTTTTTGTCTTGACTCTTCCTCATCATTCGTGTATAGTCTAATTATCATCTAACTGAATATATGTCCTGCACCGAGTGGTTGCTGTGAGTATATTCCGTTATATGAAAAATTTTTTCATTAGCCTATTGGCTAAAAGGTATTAGGAGGATTCAGTATTATGCAAAACGGTAAAGTAAAATGGTTTAACAACGAAAAAGGTTACGGATTCATCGAAGTAGAAGGCGGAGACGATGTATTCGTACACTTCACAGCAATCCAAGGTGAAGGTTACAAAACATTAGAAGAAGGTCAAGCTGTTTCTTTTGAAATCGTTCAAGGAAACCGTGGCCCTCAAGCTGCAAACGTAGTGAAATTATAATCGTCTGAGATGATTCATATATAGCTCGACGAAAAGACCAGCAAATGCTGGTCTTTTTTATTACATACTCTCCTCTTTTCACACAAATACTACAAGCGAGGAGGGATGACGATGACACAAAATCCAAAGAACCCACATCTTCAGGCTGATAGCGTATTTACGAAAATTGAAAATGCACATTTGGCAGTTGAATCAGCGAAAAAAATGGTTGCAGCAGCAACGATGAGCTTAGATGAACACGCTTTTGTTCATGCAAAACAAGCAATTGAAAATGCAAAAGAAGCGATTACGCGTGCCAAAACAAGCACGCAAGATCCCTTGCTTTTGCAATGCGAAAAAGAACTAGCAGATGCACACCATCAATTAACTGAAACGATGAATCATATGTAGCAACAAGGTGTCCCGTATACTTGGGGCACCTTGTTACGTTTTTTGTTTCGCGAGCAACTGACCGTATTGTTGAATTTTTTCCCCTACTGTACACATTTGAATACAAAACGATTGTGCATACGATTTTCCGCACTCTTTGCAAAACGTTCTCTTTACAAAACAGCCTTCGCAATACGTATCGAATAATTCATTTATCCGAAACAACACGTCTTTTCGATTCATCGTTTACGCTCCAATTGTATTGTACTTCTAATCATCGTCCCTCGAAGCGCCTGCGTTGCTAACTGATCGGCTTCACTATTTTCTTTTCTACCAATCGGTTCATAAATAGGAGAAATACGAAGCCTCTCCATTTTTTGCTCAATTCTCTTCACCCATCTTCCCTCATCTGAAAACACAGGCCAATCACTAGATAGTTGATGCAATACAACATGCGCATCCCCGCGGAATACAACAGGCAAATGATGGACACCGAGATGCTCGATTTGTTCGAGTAAAAAATAAAATGCCGCATACTCCGCTTCATTATTTGACTGCAATTCATCTAACTGCGCATTTGCTCGCATCCGAAATTGTTCACCGTTTTGTTTATAATAAATAACGATGCCAACCCCTGCTTTTTTTGACTGACGATCAAACCCACCGTCAAAATAAGCAATCACATCATGCGGTTCCGTTTCAATTTCTTTCATTAGCTTGATTAACTCTTTTTTCGTCCACGCCACATCGCTTGCATCATAAAATAAAAGTTGTTTCACTCTCCCTGTTTTTTCTATATCCTCTGCAAAAATTAAAGCCTCCGTCACTTCCATCTCTGTTGATGTCCACACCATTTCCTTTTTCTTCGGTGTTACATATATCCACTCCATAAAAACCTTCATATCGCTCACCTTTTCTTTTTATTTTATTATAACAGTTTAGACAAAAAATGATGTCAGTTGTATAATATCGTTTGTGTCTTTATTTTCATACGAGGAGGGATCACCGTGTTTAACGAAATACTCGGTCTTTTTTCTGCGATCGTCACATTTTCACTTGTGTTGCTCATTTATCGTTTCTTTGGTCGCTCAGGTTTATTCGTATGGATTGGCTTTTCGACTGTCGTTGCTAATTTACAAGTCGTCAAAACGGTTGAATTGTTCGGGATGACTGCTACACTTGGAAACGTCATGTACGGAACCGCTTTTTTAGTGACAGACATTTTAAGCGAAAAATACGGGAAAAAAGAAGCACAAAAAGCGGTATGGCTCGGCTTTTTTACACTTATTTCCCTCACAATCGTCATGCAAATCGCTTTATTGTTTCAGCCGCATGCGAGCGACTTTGCTCAACCAGCGTTAGAAACGATTTTTAGTTTATTGCCACGTATCGCGCTTGGTAGCTTGCTTGCTTTTTTAATTAGTCAATCGCTTGATGTTCACTTATTTCATTGGTTTAAAAAGAAATTTCCGCGCGATTCTCAGCTTTGGATTCGTAATAATGGAAGTACAATGATTAGCCAATTGATCGATACGCTCGTTTTCACATCCATTGCTTTTCTCGGTGTATTTCCGTTACATGATTGGATACAAATTTTTATTACGACGTATGTACTGAAATGGATTGTTGCGATGTTGGATACACCGTTTGTATATTTTGCAAAAAAAATATCCCCAAAATATACAGAATGATGGTAAAATGTTGTATGAGACTTCGGTCTTATACAACATTTTTTTGCAAAGGAGAGTCAAATGAAATACAAAGCTGACGTTAGTCTATTGTTTGTTGCATTCGTTTGGGGTGCTACGTTTGTCGTCGTTCAAAACGCCATTGCTTTTTTACCCCCATTGATGTTTAATGGCGTACGTTTTGCGATCGCAAGTGTATTGTTATGGATTTGGGTATTTATCTTCGAGCGCAAGCCTCTAGATCGACAACTCGTCCGTGCTGGATTGATTCTTGGCATATGGTTATGTCTTGGATATGCCTTTCAAACAATTGGCTTATTGTATACTACTTCGTCAAAAGCTGGATTCATTACTGGATTAAATGTTGTTATCGTTCCTCTCCTCTCATTTATCATTTTAAAACATAAACCTTCGTTTAACGCTGTGGTCGGAAGTATATTGGCTACATGCGGGCTATATCTTTTGACCACAAGCGGAGATATGACAATCAACAAAGGCGATGTGTTTGTGTTTTTATGCGCCATTGCTTTTGCGCTACATATCGTGTCAACAAGCATATATGCAACAAAATTTTCATCTATCCTACTAACTGCTGTTCAAGTTCAAACCGTATCTATCGTTTGTTTTATATGTTCATATTGGTTTGAAGACTGGTCTCTTATTCCGCTTGCCACTTTTTTTGAATTTGATGTATGGATGGCTCTACTCATTACCGCACTGTTCGCAACAACAATTGCTTTCTTTATTCAAACGCATTTTCAACAATATACATCTCCAACGCGTGTTGCTTTAATTTTTGCTCTCGAACCTGTTTTTGCCGCTTTAACTGCATATATATGGAATGATGAACGCCTTCAACAAGCAGCTTTATTTGGAGCTGGGCTCATTTTATTAGGGATGGTATTATCTGAACTTCCTCAACATATATGGCAAAGAAAGAAGAGCGCTCGCCTTTCATAGCGAGCGCTTCCATCTACTTATTACATAAGATAATCCCCCTGTGACGATACCGAGAAACGCCCCACCAATGACTTCAATTGGTTGATGACCAAGCCGTTCCCGCAACAATTCTTCTTTTCGATCCAGCTTTCCATCATCTTCAGCACCTTTTAACCGCTCAATCTCTTCAGTTAATTCGTTCACACGAATAGCTAGCTCTCCTGCTTGATGACGCACACCTTGAGCATCATACATAACGATTAAACCAAAAATAGAAGCAAGAGCAAAGTCTATACTATGCACTCCCCGTTTTAAAGCAACATATGTGGCCAGCGAAGCAACACCCGCGGAATGTGAACTTGGCATACCTCCTGTTTCAAAAAAAAGCGACCAATCCCACTTTTTTGTTTTTCTTTTCGTCAATGGAATTTTTAAAAATTGCGCTAACGCAATTGTACATAATGCTGTTTGAATGGCTCGATTCATGTCACTGCCTCCTCTTTATATATATTTTTCGAAAGAGACGGATACAATATGCACAGGAGGTGGACATAATGAGTAAAAATAACGGAAGGAATCGTGGGCAAAACGCTCCAAGCGTCAATCCACAAGGATATGATGCTACATTTACACCCGAGCCAAAAAGTGCCTTAGAACATGCGGCGAAAAAAACGAACAAAAAATAAAGAAGAGAGCGGTCTGCTCTCTTCTTATCGTTTTAATTTTTCGCGTAATACCATCGGTAAAATACCGCCATGGCGATAGTAGTCAATTTCTACTTCGCTATCGAAACGAACAAGTACTTCAAATTCTTTTTTGTTTCCTTGTTCGTCTGTTGCTGTTACCTTGACGTAGTCGCGCGGTTTGACGTTTTCATCAATATGCACTTCAAATACTTCTTTACCTGTCAATCCAAGCGTCTCAGCATTTTCCCCTTCTTTGAATTGAAGTGGTAATACACCCATAAGTACAAGGTTTGAACGGTGGATGCGCTCAAAACTTTCAGCAATAACTGTTTTAATACCAAGCAAGTACGTTCCTTTTGCTGCCCAGTCACGCGAACTTCCCATTCCGTAGTCTTTACCAGCGATGACAACAAGTCCTGTGCCATCTTGTTTATATTTCATGCATGCATCGTAAATCGACATGACTTCTCCTGTTGGCCAATATGTTGTATAGCCACCTTCTGTACCAGGTGCAATTTGGTTACGAATACGAATGTTAGCAAACGTACCTCGCATCATCACTTCATGGTTACCACGACGAGACCCATACGAGTTGAAGTCTTTTGGATCGACACCTTTAGAAATCAAATATTGTCCTGCTGGTGTATTTACACCAATTGACCCAGCTGGTGAAATGTGGTCTGTTGTAACAGAGTCACCAAACTTACCAACCACTCTCAAACCAGTAAGTGGTTTTACTTCTTCCACTTCTGGCGATAGTCCTTCAAAGAATGGTGGATTTTGAATGTACGTTGAATTTTCATCCCATTGATAAAGTGGCTCGTCCGTCGTTTCAATCGCATTCCAACGCGCGTTATCATCGAATACTCGCTCGTATTCTTTACGGAACAATTCTGGTGTTACCGCTTGTTTCACAACTTCTTTCACTTCTTCAGTAGATGGCCAAATATCGTTAAAGTACACATCATTTCCATTTTGATCTTTACCGATCGGATCATTTAATAAATCGATGTCGACGGTTCCAGCTAGTGCATATGCCACAACAAGCGGTGGTGACGCTAAATAGTTGCCTTTGACGAGCGGATGAATGCGCCCTTCAAAGTTTCTGTTACCAGACAATACGCTTGTTACGAGCAAATCATTTTCTGCAATCGCCTTTTCAAGCTCTGGAGCAAGTGGACCAGAGTTACCGATACATGTTGTACAACCGTAACCGACGATATTAAAGCCAATTTGCTCTAGGTAAGGGAGAAGACCTGAATCTTTTAAGTACCCTGTGACAACTTTTGAACCAGGTGCAAGCGATGTTTTCACATATTTCGGCACTTTCAAACCTTTTTCTACCGCTTTTTTGGCCACTAGTCCTGCACCGATTAACACATATGGGTTAGATGTGTTCGTACAGCTTGTAATAGCCGCAATTGCAATCGCACCTGTTTTCATTTTTATTTCTTCGCCGTTTAACGTAACTGTTATTTCTTTATCAAAATCCGCCTCAGTCAAGCCAAAACCTTGGTTTCCTTGTGGAGAAACGACCGCTTGACGGAACGATTCTTTCATTTTTGAAAGCGGAATTAAATCTTGTGGACGTTTTGGTCCAGAAAGATTTGGTTCAATTTCTGATAAGTTAATCTCAACAACATCTGTAAATACAGGCTCTTGTGTATCTGGGGTATAGAACAAACCGTTTGCCTTGCAATATGCTTCAACCACTTGCACATGTTGCTCGTCACGACCTGTTAAACGCAAGTAATCAAGCGCCTCTGCGTCCACCGGGAAGAAGCCACATGTCGCACCATATTCAGGTGCCATATTTGCCACTGTCGCACGATCAGCTAATGGCAATGTGGCAACACCTGGGCCGAAAAATTCAACGAACTTGCCGACAACGCCTTTTTTCCGCAACACTTGTGTGACTTTTAACGCAAGGTCTGTTGCTGTCGTACCGTTTGGTAATTTTCCTGTTAAACGTACACCGATCACTTCTGGTACTGGGAAGTAAGAAGGTTGTCCAAGCATACCTGCTTCTGCTTCGATACCACCAACGCCCCAACCGAGTACACCAATGCCATTAATCATCGTTGTGTGGGAGTCTGTACCGACAAGCGTATCCGGGAACGCCTCATACTCACCATTTTCCCCTTCAACAACATGCACTACATTCGCCAAATACTCTAAGTTAACTTGGTGAACAATACCCGTTGCTGGAGGAACAGCACGATAGTTGCTAAACGCTTTTTGTGCCCACTTTAAAAACTTATAGCGTTCTGCATTGCGCTCAAATTCTAAATTCATATTGTACTCGAGCGCATCTTCTGTTCCAGCCTTATCCACTTGAACAGAGTGGTCAATCACAAGATCAACAGGAATTTCGGGGTTAATTTCATACGGATCTCCACCGATGTCCGCCATCGCTTTGCGCATAGATGCTAAATCAACAACAGCAGGAACACCTGTAAAGTCTTGCAAAATAACGCGAGACGGTTTAAATGGAACATCTACATCTTTTAGTTCGCTCGTTCCCCATTTCGCTAAATTTTCAACATGCTCTTTCGTAATGACACGTCCATCAACTTGACGAAGTACTGATTCAAGAAGTACTTTAATGGAATACGGAAGACGTGATACGTTCCCGATTCCTGCTTCTTCAAGCGCTTGCAAGCGATAGTAATGATATTTTTTTCCGTTTACCTCAAATGTAGAACGCGCTTGAAACACATCATTTTTCACCATTATGTATTACCCCCTTCTAAACAAATCATCTTCTCCCACACCCACAAAATTCCTACGCTTTTATCTTAATACAATGCTCTACATAAGTAAATAATAATTGTTTATAAGTTTCAGATAAATGCATATTTTTTTGCTCTCTTTCCAACAATAGTTGTAGGAGGTGAAAAAAGATGGTAAAGAGAAAAGCTAATCATGTCATTCCTGGCATGAACGATGCGAGCGCACAAGGAAAAGGTGCGGGCTACAATGAAGAGTTTTCCAATGAACCGCTAACAGAAGCGCAAAAACAAAATAATAAAAAACGGAAGAAAAATCAATAATCCCGCTCGAAGCGGGATTATTCATACATGTTCACTTCGTCCACAATTGCTTGCAAATCGTGACGAAATTGTTCAAGCTGTTTTCTTTGTTTTTCGGAAGCTACTTCGAGTGCGTTATTAATTTGCTCAAACGCCTCATTTACCTCCTGTTTTAAGTGGTGCAATTGACTTCCGTAATCTGCATCACTTTTCACAAGATGATCATACCATTCTTTTGCCTCCATTGTTCCTCGTTGCGCAGCTTCAAATGCTTGTTGTTTGTTTTTATGGTAAGGCATGTTATTCACTTCCTCTCTTTTTACTATTATCGTGCCTATTCACGGACGAAATATGCATAAATACCGTTTATCATGCCATCATATGAAAGAAAGGAGTGTATCCACATGAACAAAAATACAAGCAAAGATATGCGCAAAAATGCTCCAAAAGGAGATAACTCGGGACAACCAGAACCACTTAGTGGTTCAAAAAAAGTAAAAAATCAGAATCATACCCGTCAAAAGCATAACTCAAGTCACGATATGTAAAAGAGCTGACGCCATTGTCAGCTCTTTTACTTGATTCCGTTATTATTTTTTTACATAATAAACGTTGAGGTGGAATGTATGCTAACAGGTTGGTTTTTATGGTTTATTTTATTTTGGGTCGTTTTTCTTCTTGTTATGATGTCGATCGGTGGGTTTTTTATGTTTCGAAAATTTTTAAAACGTTTGCCAAAAGAAGATGGGAAATCTGAATTAGACTGGCAAGAGTATTACATTGAACAAACGCGTCATTTATGGTCTGAGAAAGAAAAAGAGTTACTTGAAGATTTAGTTCGTCCTGTTCCCGAGCTGTTTCGTGATGTAGCTCGCCAAAAAATCGCTGGCAAAATTGGAGAGTTAGCGTTACAAGAGAAAGTGAATCGAATTACAGAAGATTTAGTTGTCCGTGGCTATATTCTCGCCACACCAAAACGGGACCATAAATTTTTAATGAAAGCACTACGAGAAAAACAAATTGATTTTACAAAATACGAACATTTACTAGCAAAAAAAAGCTAATCGCCTATTGTTGATTAGCTTTTTTCTTTTATTTCACGTTGAAGTCGACGATACGATGCGTACATCGCTATGCGCCACGGAACGATCATGGAGAAGGCTAAAATCCAAAACATTCCCGCGAGTTCTCCGTACTCAATGGTGCGACTTAAATATGTTTTTAGAGCTAGACGCAATACAATTAAACCAACAAAAATAAAAACGAACGCTTTCGATCGTTGTAAATAAATGTCGTTGCCTCGAACTTCAAACGAAGATGTTTTAATTAACAAAATAGAAAAAAGCGCTCCAACAAAAATTGCTTCTACACATTCTAGCGCCGTTACCCGAAACATCGGATGAAGAAACATAAGAGCTCCTGTGCTCATAAAAATAGGGGGTAATATAATTTTTTTGGCGTTTGTCGGTTTTTCGGCTGCTTTCATCCGAATAAAGAAAACGATTCCAGCCATAACTACCGCAAATACCGAACTAAAAATAGCCAAAGTAAATCTTCCTTTCCCGTCTTACTGTAACACACGTTGAATAGCTTCCATGACGCGACTTTCATCAAATGGTTTTACGATAAAATCTAGCGCTCCTGCTTCAATGGCTTCAACGACCATCTTTTGTTGTCCCATTGCTGAACACATAATAATTTTTGCATTCGGATCATGCAGTTTAATTTCCTTGACAGCTTCAAGTCCACTCATCACTGGCATCGTAATATCGAGTGTCACCACATCTGGCTTTAACTGTATATAGAGCTCAATAGCTTCTTTCCCGTTTTCCGCTTCCCCAATCACTTCATGATTTGCTTTTTTTAAAATATTCGCTAATGTCATGCGCATAAATTTTGCATCATCGACAATTAAAATTCTCGCCATTTTCTTTCCCTCCACACCCTAAGAAACTAGAAACCTGTAAAGCCACCAAATATATTTGTCATATAAATCGTGATTTTCGTCATCCAGTCAAAAAACAATACAACCCCCATACCAATCATGACATATCCACCGACTTTCATTAGCTTAACATGATGTCTTCGAATCCAACCCATTTTTCCAATAAAAAAAGATAAAAGTAAAAACGGCAAAGCAAAACCAAGAGAATAGGCCGTCATATAAACAACACCTAAACTTGGGTTCGTCGCTGCTAGAGCAATGACCGATACTAAAATCGGACCTGTACACGGCGTCCAACCAGCAGCGAACGCCATACCAATAAGAAAAGAGCCAATGTAACCTGATGGACGTTGTTGAAATGATAAACGACGATCAGTCATTAAAAAAGTGGGCTTAAAGATGCCGATAATAACAAATCCGAAAAATACCATCAATATTGCACCAATTTGACGAATGAGATCTTGGTATGTATGAAAAAATCGTCCAAGCATAGATGTACCAAAACCAATGGCGATAAAAATAAATGAAAATCCAAGCAAAAAAAATAACGTATGTAACAAACTTCTTTTTTGTAACAATGCATAATCGGATTTTAAATCACTAACAGAAATTCCTGTAATATATGATAAAAAAGCTGGATAAAGTGGTAAGCAGCATGGGGATATAAACGAAAGCACACCTGCCCCAAACGCAACAAGCAGTTGAATGTCCATATGATTGACACTCCATTCTTTCTTCATTTAATTATATTTTATCAAAAAAATACAAATACGAGCAACAGCTTCTTCCTGTGCTAAAAAAGACACTCGTCACGAGTGCCTTGCCTTTATTTTAACTGGTTATTCATTGCTTTCATCATTTGATTAATTTTCTTTTGCGATGGAGTCATACCCATTTGCATCATCATCATTCGAATCATTTGCTCATTAATCGGTGGATTTTTCTTTAAGTAGTTCATCATTGTTTTACGCGCAATAAAAAATCCTAGGGCAACGCCAGCAGCAAGCGCTACAATGCCTACTAAAATCATTTCCCACATATTTTTTCCTCCTTCATGTTGTCTACATTACACTATACTAAACAATAACGGTTTGTACAATATGTTCAGTAAAAAATCTTTATTCGATAATAAAACGGGGAGATATGCTCCCCGTTTTATTATTTGTCTAATAATGCTTTAACTCGTGCCACGACGTTTTCCACTGTAAATCCATATTCTTGCATAATTTTTTCACCAGGTGCCGAGGCTCCGAAGCGATCGATAGCTAAAATATCACCTTCATCACCTGTATAGCGCTCCCAACCAAGAGATGAGCCCATTTCAATAGCAAGACGCTTTTTCACATGCTTTGGAATGACACTCTCTTTATATTGCGCTGGTTGCGCTTCAAAACGATCCCATGAAGGCATGCTTACAACAGAAACATGAATACCTTCATTCGCTAACGCTTTTTGTGCTTCTACCGCTAAGCTCACTTCTGAACCAGATGCAAGCAATAATGCTTGTACTTCCCCTTGCGCTTCAGAAACAACGTACGCTCCTTTTTTCACTCCTTCATATGCACGTTCCGCTGTTGTTGCTAGGGTAGGAAGATTTTGACGTGTCAACACAAGTGCCGTCGGACGATCTGTGGATTCTACAGCTAATCGCCATGCAGCTGCTGTTTCATTTGCATCTGCTGGACGAATGACACATACATTCGGCATCGCTCTTAATGAAGCGAGTTGTTCAATTGGTTCGTGCGTTGGACCATCTTCACCAACCGCAATGCTGTCATGTGTAAATACATATGTGACAGGTAATCCCATAAGCGCAGCAAGTCGAATCGCTGGACGTAAATAATCTGAAAAGACGAAGAACGTACCACCGTACACTTTCACACCGCCGTGAAGCGCCATACCATTTAACGCTGCGCCCATCGCAAATTCACGTACACCAAACCAAATGTTACGACCTTCATAACTTCCAGGTAAGAAGTCCCCTGCTCCTTTAATCAACGTTTTATTTGAACCTGCTAAGTCTGCGGATCCACCTAAAAATTGTGGTACGACTTTTGCGATTGCATTCAGTACTTCTCCAGAAGAAGCACGTGTCGCTAGACTTTTTCCTTCTACATATACCGGTAACTCTTTTTCCCATCCTTCAGGAAGTTTGCCATCAATCGCCATGCGTAATTGTTTTGCTAAGTCTGGATACGCCTTTTCATATTCAGCAAATAAAGCATTCCACTCTGCTTCTTTTTTCTCTCCGGCTTCTTTTACTACTTTTTCAAAATGAGCATACACTTCGTCTGGAACATAAAAATCTTCTTCAAACGTCCATTTATATGCTTGTTTTGTTAGCTTAATTTCATCTTTCCCAAGCGGGGCACCATGTACATCTGCTGTTCCTGCCTTGTTTGGTGAACCGTAACCGATTGTTGTTTTCACTTCAATTAATGTCGGGCGTTCTAAATCTTTTTGAGCTTCAGCAATAGCTCGAGCAATTTCCTCGATGTTATTACCATCTTCTACACGAATATATTGCCATCCGTACGCTTTGAAACGTTGTTCTACACTTTCTGAAAACGAGAGATTTAATTCACCATCTAGCGAAATATCATTCGAATCATAAAGGACAATGAGGCGACCGAGTTTTAAGTGACCAGCTAACGAAGCAGCTTCTGCAGAAACCCCTTCCATTAAGTCACCGTCACCGCAAATGGCATATGTAAAGTGATTGATGATTTCGAAGTTATCTTTGTTGTATGTAGCCGCCAAATGACGCTCTGCCATCGCCATTCCGACAGCCATCGCAATCCCTTGCCCAAGCGGTCCAGTCGTTGCTTCGACACCTGGCGTATGACCGTATTCTGGATGTCCCGGTGTTTTACTTCCCCATTGACGAAACTGTTTAATATCTTCCATTGTGACGTCGTAACCGCTTAAATGGAGCAAGCTATACAATAGCATTGAACCATGCCCTGCTGATAATACAAAGCGATCTCGATTGAACCATTTTGGATTGCGTGGATTATGATTCATAAACTTCGTCCATAATGTATACGCCATTGGCGCTGCACCCATTGGCATACCTGGATGACCAGAATTTGCTTTTTCAATAGCATCAATTGACAACGTACGAATGGCTGTAATTGATAATTGTTCGATAGAGTGTGTCATTATCTTCATCCTTTCGTTTGCAAGCATTCTCACCTTTTATGATATAGAAAAGTTCGTAAAATGTACAATGGTTCACAACATTTTTTTTGACAAACTACTGAAAAAAGAGAACATCTATGTAGTATGTTCTCCATGATAAGCACATTAATGCAAACGTTTTTTCTTACTATCCCTTAATTTTTTTGGTGTGACATCATTGCCATTTGGATCAATAACTTTTACAGCATGCAATGTTTCAATCATCGACGCTCGAAAGGCAGCAATATACTCCGTACGGAGTTGAAGCTGTTCTTGCTTTTCTTCATCTGTAAGACCTTCTACTTTTGCTTTTTTAGCTAGCGCATTAATTCGTGCTATTTTTTCAGAAGATAACATTCAACCTCATTCCTTTGTATTGACATTTTTGCTCGTATCATCATACAAAAATTTTTCTTTGTTGGCAAGTTGCTCATATTCTTTGTATCGGCGATGAACAGTCGCTTTTGATACATCATATCCTAGTGAACGGAGCGTAGCCGCAATTTCTGCGAACGTTAAGCGATTTTGACGCAAACGAACAATGTCTTCTATCGGTACATCTTTCCGATCTCTTCCAGCCTGTTCACCAACATTGCGCAAATTATTTTCCGGTCGATAGCCGTTTTGAACAGCCCGTTGCATCCCACGTTTAATTTTTAAGTTATGTATTTTTCTTTGATACTCCTCTACAATACTAATGATTTCTAACACCATCGAATCGGCTTCTGACAACTGAAGCTCTCCGCGATGACTAACTGTATACACGCGAATACCTTCTTTTTGTAAACAACGGAGAAGGGCAATTTTTGCATTTCCCCGTCCGAGCCTTGTTTCATCTTGAACGAGAACGACATCAATGCGATGTTGTTTAATTGCATCAAGCAACTCCATAATCCCTACACGTTCAATGTCATAGCCACTTGCCTGTTCTTCAATGATCTTGATAATATTCATTTCATATTCTTGGGCTAATTTTTTGAGCTCCTCTTTTTGTCTTTGTAACGATGTTTCTTGCGCCTGTTTTGTCGTACTTACACGACAATAAATAATTGCGTTCATCCGTCATCCCTTTCTCTATGGTTTGTTAGCAACAAGTTGATTTTCATGATTTGATTTTAACACAGGAATGACAATTTTCTCACCAACGATTAATCGGTCATCCGAACGCCCATTTACTTTCATCACCCATTCAATAAATTGCTGGTGCGACAATTGATGCTCATGTTTATATTGATCTGCAAGCTCCCATAACGTATCGCCGGCTGATACCGTAATTTCAACATATTTTTCTTTATCAACAGATTGTGTTACGTGTAAAAATGCCCATACAAATAGTACACTAAACAAAACCATCATCACATAATGTATTTTCCCCATACAATCTACCCCCAGAACATTTGTTTGTATATATAATAACGAGAACTTCAATAACGAGAACTTCTGTTCGTGTCAACTATTTTTCTCGAACTTATGTTTGTATTAACATACAAAATTATGTTATAATATGGGCAAAGATTGAAAAGGAAGAGGTGTATAATGATGACGAAATTGTCAAAACGGCAACAACAAATTTTGGACTTTATTAAACAAGAAGTGCGCACAAAGGGGTATCCACCGTCAGTAAGAGAAATTGGCGAAGCCGTTGGTTTAGCCTCGAGTTCTACCGTCCACGGCCATTTAGCTCGTTTAGAAAGTAAAGGCTTCATTCGACGCGATCCTACAAAACCTCGAGCTATTGAGATTTTGGACGAGCACGAATCCATCCCGAAAACCAATGTCATCAATGTTCCGATCGTTGGAAAAGTCACAGCCGGACAACCAATTACTGCGATTGAAAACATTGAAGAATATTTTCCTCTTCCAGAACGGTTCGTCTCACCAGATGATCAAGTATTTATGCTACAAATTGTCGGAGAAAGCATTGTAAATTATCATTTTATCCCCGAATAAAACGCCTTCTTTTTTGCAAATTCCTTCGGGATATACTTCTCCCTCTTTCTGAAATAGTATGCTAAAT
>NZ_JBPODS010000005.1:0-126422 GCF_051200995.1 Anoxybacillus eryuanensis
CAGTGTGGCCGATCACCCTCTCAGGTCGGCTACGCATCGTCGCCTTGGTGAGCCGTTACCTCACCAACTAGCTAATGCGCCGCGGGCCCATCCTGTAGCGACAGCTTGCGCCGTCTTTCAACGAAACGTCATGCGACATTTCGTGTTATCCGGTATTAGCACCGATTTCTCGGTGTTATCCCCGTCTACAGGGCAGGTTGCCCACGTGTTACTCACCCGTCCGCCGCTAACGAATCAAAAGCAAGCTTTTGATTCGTCCGCTCGACTTGCATGTATTAGGCACGCCGCCAGCGTTCGTCCTGAGCCAGGATCAAACTCTCCATAGAAAAGTTATCCTTAGCTTTTGTACGCTTTTCGCTTCGTTCAGTTTTCAAGGAACATCTCTTCGCTCTTTGGGCGACTTTTTCATAATATCACATCAGCATTCCAATGTCAACAATAAGTTTCATTTTTTTAACCGCCGCCACATCTTCGGTAGCGACGATTAAAAATATATCACGAACATTTCTAAAGGTCAATACTTTTCTTTATTATTTTTTTCAACTATGTAATGTCTATGAAAAATCCCTTGCCCTTTCGTTGCGATGTTTTGAACAGAAAGCATATGCTTTTCAACGAGAAATTCAAGCAAAATCTCTAAATCAACACCATACACTGTCAACTCTTTTTCATTTAACAACTCCGCCATAGACCATGATGTTTCTTTTTTTTCAAGCACATGCATGAGATGACTCGCTCCTTGTTTAAGCTTCGAATGGATGAAGAAATCACTTGCTAAAAATAACAATTGTAATCGTTTGTCAAGCGACTCCTCACTCCCAACTAATTCCGCATACAATTTATAAATTTGTGGCTCAATCTGCTTTACCTGATTCCATACAGTCACTTCGGGATAAAAGCCATTTTCGATAATGGATAGACGAGCTAAATGATGGAGGGCATGCAACACATGGTTGTATGCATCAAGCCATTGATCTTTTTCAAAAAAACTCCTGCCCTCGATGTAGCGCCGCACCAATCTAGCGAACTCTATCCCCATCTTTACCTTTCTTTCCTCTTCAGGAAACTGCAATAGACGTTGGCGCAATTGTTCAATATACTCATTTCGTTCGAACAAAATTTTCCCATTCAACAACCAATTTATTACTTTTCGGTTAGAACCGAGCAACACCCATTCTTTCACTTGACGTTCGTCTACAACGTACAATGATGCACTTTTTTCTCCGAAGGTATAATGTTTAATAAAAACCGTTTCCTCCCCTTCTCGAACAATAACAAATAAAACAACATCAAATAAATCCGTCTCTGGAGAATAATCCGACCCTCTTTCAACCATTAAAATACCGAGGGTGCGTGACTGACTAGCTCGCTCTTGGTAAATTGGACGCAACACATCTTCCATAACCGACTCCTCCACTTTTCAACATTGTTTGACGGTATTCGACAATTTTAAAAAAACTCCTGCTTTGTTAATGCTTATCATTCAAAACTTATGATATAGTTATGCATAGGAGGGAATAACGTGGGTGTAAAATATTCGAGCAAGATCAACAAAATTCGTACGTTTGCGCTAAGTTTAATTTTCATTGGATTTTTTGTCATGTATGGCGGTATATTTTTTCGTACGTCCCCTATCGTTATGACAATATTCATGATTTTAGGGCTGTTGTTTATTATCGCAAGTACAGTTGTTTATTTTTGGATTGGTATGTTGTCAACAAAAACGGTACAAGTCGTTTGCCCTTCATGCAACAAAGTAACAAAAATGCTAGGCCGAGTCGATGTATGTATGTATTGCAACGAGCCACTGACACTAGATCCGACGCTTGAAGGAAAAGAATTTGATGAAAAATATAATCGAAAAACAAGAAACAAAAAAAGCTGATAGCATCGATGCTACCAGCTTTTTTAATGATGTCCCTTTTGACAGTCTGGACACGTTCCATAAATCTCCATACGATGATGACTTACTTTAAACCCTGTCACATGTGCCGCTAAATCTTCTACTTCATCTAAACCAGGATAATGAAAATCGACAATTTTTCCACACGCTTCGCAAATGACGTGATAATGATGTGTCGTAACAAAATCAAAACGACTAGACGCATCACCATAAGTTAATTCTTTAACAAGACCGACTTCTTTAAACACACGCAAATTGTTATACACAGTTGCGACACTCATATTTGGAAATTTTCCTTCCAAAGCTTTATAAATTTCATCCGCTGTTGGATGGGACATTGACTGGATCAAATATTCGAGTATCGCATGACGTTGCGGTGTAATACGGACGCCGGTTTCTTTCAATGTGTGAAGCGCTTCTTTTAATTGATGTGCGTGCGTCACCGTCATGCACCTCACTTTCATTTATAAAAATTATAATTATTAATTTATAATTTTTATAAATAGTGTACAAAAAAATGAAACCATTTGTCAATTGGATTTTTAGGGAAGAAAAAAAGGGCGATCGTTGAACAATCGCCGCATACATATTTGAGGAGGTGTGTGCTCTACTCTATCGTACGCAACAATTTTATTATTTGTTTGAGCCAACCGCCCGTTTTAAAACGTTTAACACCTCTTCGACATGCCCATTTACTTTCACTTTTCTCCACTCTTGTACAATTTGACCGTTTGGATCAATCAAAAACGTTGAACGCTCAATCCCCATATACTCTTTCCCGAAGTTTTTCTTTAACTTCCATACTCCGTATGCTTTCGCTACATCTTGTTTTTCATCAGCAAGGAGTAAAAACGGCAAGTGATGCTTTTCAATAAATTTTTTGTGTCGTTCAATGGAATCAGGGCTAATTCCAATCACAATAGCCCCTAAATCCGTCAATGATTCGTAATGGTCTCGAAAATGACAAGCCTCTGTCGTACATCCTGGCGTCATGTCTTTTGGATAAAAATATAATACAACATACTTCCCACGAAATTGCGACAATGTGACGTTTTCCCCATTACTCGCTGGTAATGTAAAATTAGGCGCTTCCATGTTTCTCCTCCTATCTTTTTTCCACATCCATCACCGTTCGAACAACAAAAGCAGCAGGTAGCGCGTAACCAAGCAAAGCTTCAACCATCGCAATCCACCGACCGATTCCAATCGGAACAATATCGCCATAGCCAACGGAAAGCAATGTCACTGCACTAAAATATAAACTCGTTTCGACATATTGAAAAAAATTAGAAGCGACTATAGTCTTCCCATTTTCCATCATAACAACATGTCCATTTATATGCAAAATTGTATAAACAAGTGCAAAACCGATCATTGTCGTTGAATAAACAAATAAAATAGCAATAAAATTTTTCACTGAAATAACAGAACGTTTCGTTTGACAAAATGACAAGAAACTCATACCTATTACAAAAATAATAATGCTGATCCATACGTACTTCACACTATCCCCTCCTGTCCTCATATATACGAGGGGATGTTTTATTTAATTCCCAGCACCTCGATAACGTTTGACACCCGCGTTCCATAACAGCAACGATAAAGTAAAACATACGACACCCATTACTGGTGTCAAAAACGAATACGTGTACCATTCCGTTTTACGCAAGAAGTACGCTGCTGGATATACACCAACGAATGCAAATGGCAAAACCCATGTCAAAATGTAGCGAATGACACGATTATAAATATCGACAGGGTATCTCCCGTAGTTTCCTATATTATACATCATTGGCATAATTGAGCTGCGTGCATCCGACCAAAAACTAATACTTGCTAACGAAATAAAAATGCCTGCGTAAACAAATGTGCCTCCTAACACAAAAAGAACAAATAAAATTACATCATACCAATGAAACGTTAAATGTAACCGCGATGCAGCATAACCCATAATGATTAAGCCGGTAATACCTCCAAGAAGCGACTCGAGCTCCATACGTTCAAGCACAATTTGAAATAAACTATGCACAGGGCGAGTTAATACACGATCCATCTCTCCTCGTACGATGTATCGTTCATTAAAATCCCAAATGTTAAAAAATGAGGCGAACAAGGCGAACGGAACTAAGAAGAAACCGTAAATAAAAATAATTTCATCGCGCGTCCATCCGTTTAAAAATTGTGTATGCCCAAATACAACAAGAATAAAAATTAAATTCACACCTTGAAACATTAAATCAGATAAAAACTCCACAAACAAATCCGCACGATATTGCAACTTTGTTTTTATATATTGACTCATATACTGAAGAAAAATAGACATATAAAACATGTGCTCACCCCCCTTGAATGATGAGTTTTCGTTTAGCCGCTTTCCATAATAAATAAATCGGAACGATCAATACGACGCACCAAACAGCTTGAAACATCATTCCTTTGATCGCTTCATCCCCTGTAAAGCTTTCCGTAAAAATCATACTTGGAATGTAGCTAATCGCTTGAAAAGGCAAATAGTGCATCGCACTTTGCGCCCATTGTGGATAAAAACTAATCGGCAAAATGAGTCCTGAAAATAAATCAATAATAAATCGTTTTGCACGAAGCAATCCCTCACCATTTAATGTAAAAAACGTCACCATACCTGCTAGTAAATTGATTTGGGAATTAATAATAAAACTGAGCACTGTCGAAAGAGCAAAATAACTCCATGTTTGGACATTCGTTGTAAAGTGAAGCGAAAAAACGAATGTGACAATAATCATTCCTGGAAGTGAAAAGAAAATCAAACGAAAAATGCCTTCTCCAAGCCCTTGCATCGTTTTCATAATTAAATAGTTGTATGGACGAATAAGTTCAATCGCTACTTTCCCTTCACGAATTTCCATCGCTATTTCTCGATCAATGTTATTAAAATAAAACGCCCTTGCCATCCATGCAATTGCCACATATGTCGTCATTTGTTCTACCGTCATACCTTGAATAGACGGCTGCCCTCCATAAATGGCAGACCATAAAAAATAATATGCTCCAATATTGATACTATAAATAAAAATGCCGCTATAATAATTCGTTCGATAAGCTAACATCATTAAAAAACGCATACGAATCATTTCAATGTATTTCCCCATGATGAATCCCTTCTTCATAAATGTTGCGAATGATTTCTTCCGTGGAAACTTCACGAATGTGAATATCTTTTAGTTCATAGGAAGAAACAACTTGTCCAATCACATGTGCCATATCATTCGTCCGAACATGCGCAATCCAATTATATCGATCTTCCCCTTCTTCCCATGTGACATGAACAAGTGATGTAAGTTCCTCCTTTGAAACCATATCGCGAAATTGAAAGTGAATTTGTCTTCCTTCTCCCCAATTTTGCTTTAAATGTTGCAATGAACCGTCATAAATGATTTTTCCTTCATCAAGCATGATAACGCGCTCACAAAGCGCTTCAATATCTGTCATATCGTGTGTCGTTAATAAAATCGTCGTGTTGTACTTCTCATTAATTTCTTTTAAAAACTGACGGATTTTTAGCTTCACAAGCACATCTAAACCGATCGTTGGTTCATCTAAAAATAAAAGCGGTGGATTATGAATGAGGGCAGCGGCTAACTCACAACGCATACGCTGTCCAAGCGATAGTTTGCGCACAGGTTTATCGAGTAAAGGACCGATATCTAACGTTTCAATGACATGATCCATATGTTCGTTATAAGCCTGGTCGGAGACGCGATATACTTTTTTTAACAATCGAAATGACTCTTGTACTGCAATATCCCACCATAGTTGTGATCGCTGGCCAAATACAACGCCGATCGTCTGCACGAAACGTTCCCTCTCTTTATGCGGATTCATTCCATTCACAACAACTCGTCCAGATGTCGGTGTTAAAATTCCTGTTAGCATTTTGATTGTCGTCGATTTACCTGCTCCGTTTTCCCCGATGTAGCCAACCATTTCTCCTTGTTTGACCGTAAATGAAATATCATCGACAGCTCGAATGATTTTATAGTTTCTCGTGAACAAATCACGAAACGCCCCAGCTAAACCAGAGCGACTAGAGTACGATTTAAATTCTTTTCGTAGTTTTTCTACTTCAATAGCATACATGTTCCTCACCTCTTATGAAATCACTATTTACTAGTGTAACGAAAATGTTGAAACTCAACAAATGGTGTGCTCAAATAAATGTGATAAAATAAACACCATGAAAGAAATTTTACATAAAAGGAGGAGGCTTCGCGTGAATTTTACGAAGTCTGAACAATTATATCAAGAAGCGCTTGAGCATATCGTCGGTGGCGTCAACAGTCCTTCTCGTTCATATAAAGCTGTCGGAGGCGGTGCGCCTGTCGTTATGGAAAGAGCACAAGGGGCATATTTCTGGGATGTAGACGGCAACAAGTATATCGACTACCTAGCAGCTTACGGTCCAATTATTACTGGACATGCCCATCCACACATTACAAAAGCGATTCAACATGCAACTGAAAACGGTGTGTTATACGGGACACCAACCCCATATGAAATTACATTCGCCAAAATGTTGAAAGAAGCGATCCCTTCTCTCGAAAAAGTGCGTTTCGTCAACTCAGGAACAGAAGCTGTCATGACAACGATTCGGGTCGCACGCGCATACACCGGGCGCGATAAAATTGTGAAATTTGCAGGTTGCTATCACGGTCATTCCGATCTCGTTCTTGTCGCTGCTGGCTCTGGTCCGTCCACATTAGGCACGCCTGATTCAGCAGGGGTACCAAAAAGCATTGCACAAGAAGTGATTACTGTTCCTTTTAATGATGTCAATGCATTTAAACAAGCGATGGATCGCTGGGGAAACGAAGTCGCTGCCGTTCTTGTCGAACCTATCGTCGGTAACTTCGGTATCGTTGAGCCAAAACCGGGCTTTTTACAAGCAATTAACGACATCGCTCATGCGGCTGGAGCACTTGTCATTTATGATGAAGTCATTACAGCTTTTCGCTTTATGTATGGGGGGGCCCAAAACTTGCTCGGCATCGAACCAGACTTAACTGCACTCGGAAAAATCATTGGTGGGGGATTACCAATCGGGGCATATGGCGGTAGAAAAGACATTATGGAACAAGTAGCTCCATTAGGTCCTGCTTACCAAGCAGGAACGATGGCTGGCAATCCAGCCTCCATTTTAGCAGGAATTGCTTGTTTAGAAGTACTACAACAAGAAGGCGTGTACGAACATCTCGATCATCTCGGCGCAATGTTAGAAGCGGGCATTTTAACACACGCCAACACATACGATATTCCTGTGACAATTAATCGCCTAAAAGGTGCGCTTACTGTATATTTTACAACAGAAAAAGTAGAAAACTATGAGCAAGCCGAACGAACAGATGGAGAAATGTTCGCTAAGTTTTTCAAGCTCATGCTTCATCAAGGCATCAACCTTGCCCCTTCAAAATATGAAGCATGGTTCATTACATTAGCTCATACAGAAGAGGATATTGAATATACAATTAAAGCTGTAGAACGTGCATTTAAATCCTTAAAAAATGAATAAATATACAATCACAACGAGGTGGGAACATATATTCCACCTCGTTTTTCACGCTCAAATTAAATGAAAACGCTTACAAATATCGTGAACGTTTTGTTACACAAACTGAATATCGTATCCAAAAACATGAATAAATAATTGATTTTCTGTTGTGATCATGTTAATATAAACTATAAAATTTAGAAAATTTTATTTTTTAAAAAAGTTTTTGTGTAGGAGGTGGCGAAGGCGAGAAGCGAACGATAGTCGCTTGCAAGCCGCATGCTATGAAACAACAATGGAACCCAACTTCATTTCAACACTTTTATAAACATGAACACGATGCGTGTGGAATTGTCGCTGCGGTTGAAAAACGACGCATTCCGACAAGAGAAAACATTACAACGTGTATTAACGCCCTCGTCACAATGAATCATCGCGCTGGATTCATCAATGGAGAAGGAGATGGCGTCGGCATTCATATTGACATTCCAAAAGCGCTTTGGAAAGAAAAATTTGCTGCTACCCAACTTAATCCTCAACTCGTCGACCGCGACGATTTTATTGTTGGTCATATATTTATTACACGAACAACGAACGTGGAAGAAAAAAAAGCACGTATGCGTCAATTGTTTGCTCAGTTCCAATTGACACTCATTTTTGAATCTGATCGCGTAACTTCTTCTTCAGCACTCGGTCCAATTGCTTTACGTGAAGAACCAGTATTTTGGCAAGTTGCCCTTTTACCAAATCAAAAAGGAACATTATCTAAAACGTTATTTGAATTAACTATTGAAATAGAAAAAGACGAGCATATTCATGTCGCTTCGTTAAGCAATCACCATGCGATTTATAAAGTAATGGGCGCTGGAGATATTTTACCAAAATACTATCACGACTTAGCAAGCCCTCTCGTTGCATCAACGATGACGCTTGGTCATAATCGCTATTCAACGAATACGCTGTCAAACTTTTTCCGTGTGCAACCGTTTAGCGTCCTCGGCCATAACGGTGAAATTAACACAATAGCTAAACTACGTGAAGAAGCAACAATGATTGGCGTTCCGCTCACAAACGGCGGAAGCGATTCACAAGACTTAAGTCGGACGATGGAAACGCTCATTTATCGCGAAGGCTATACGCTATTCGAAGCGATGGACTTTTTATTCCCACCGATTGTAAACGAAATCAAACATTATCCAGTCCATTTACAAGATTTATATACTTACATTCGCGAAGCTTGGGGACATTTTGCCCAAGGACCGGCAGGCATTATTTCGCGTCATGCTGATGAAGCGGTGTTTAGTGTCGACGCACTTGGATTACGTCCACTTTGGAAAATTGAAACAGAACACCGTTACGTATTTGCTTCTGAACCAGGTATTATTCCAGCTTGCGAATACACAGGAGAACCAAAACCGCTCGCACCTGGAGAGAAAATCGGCTTAAAATGGCAAGCGGACGGAACGATTCGTATTTATGAATACGCCGATTATCAACAAGAAGTATACAGTCGTATTCGGAATCGTTTAAACATCGAGAATATGCGTCATCGTTTACAAACACCTTCACTAAAACCGTATGTGCTCGTTGCTCAACCAACAAAAGTGCATAATGGGCAATACGCTGCATTTGGTTGGGATCGCGAACATATTCAACTGCTTGAACAAATGGCAGAAAAAGGGGCAGAGCCTATTCGCTCCCTTGGTCACGATGCCCCGCTGGCAGCGATTGATCCTGAACGAAAAAATATTGCTGACTTCATAAAAGAAAGTGTTGCGGTTGTTACAAACCCAGCCATTGACCGCGACCGCGAAACAGAACATTTTTCTACTCGCGTTGTCGTTGGAAAAAGACCAAGTATCATCTCAAATGAAGAACACCCGTACACCGTTGAGCTTCTTTCACCTATTTTAATAGAAGGAAAACTTGGAAACGAATGTGCAGAAACGTTGCGACAGCCATCATACGATCAGCTCGTTCATGCATTTGAAGAAAAACAATTAACGTACTTTATATCAGCAACTTTTTTTGAACATGAAACGATTCGAACGGCACTCACCCGTTTAAGCAAAGAAGCATGTGAAGCTGTTGAAAATGGAAAAACGTTACTCATCATTGACGATGCGACAGCGCATCAAAACGGACATTTATGGATTGATCCACTCCTTGTCGTATCGGCCATTGATCAAGCATTGACAAAAGCAAACTTACGAAGAAATTGTTCGCTTCTTCTTCGTTCCGGAGCGATTCGTTCGTTGCATGATTTCATCGTTGCTTACGGACTTGGCGCAAATGTCATTAGCCCGTATTTGATGTTTGCGACAGTTGCTGATTCGTCAACTCGACCAGCCATTCATTTGTTCCAAGCGTTAAATAAAGGGCTCGAAAAGGTCATTTCAACGATCGGTATTCATGAATTGCGCGGATATAGCCGTCTATTCTCGTCTATTGGATTACATGAAGAAGTCGCAGCTGTATTAAATATCGTGAACTTTTTTGGTTCGGATTCTCTTGCCCAAGATTTCGAGGCATTAAAGCAAGATGCGCTCGCACGAGCAAAAGATTTTGAAACCGAACAAGCAAAGTTACGAAAAACGTTTCACGTATTCCCACGCATTTGGAAAGCGATTGGCGAAGTGGCGCAAACAGGCTC
Source organism: Anoxybacillus eryuanensis (assembly GCF_051200995.1). NCBI lineage: Bacteria > Bacillati > Bacillota > Bacilli > Caryophanales > Anoxybacillaceae > Anoxybacillus > Anoxybacillus eryuanensis. Next base: position 10,081 of record NZ_JBPODS010000005.1, read on the forward strand.
ATACGATCAATACCGCGAAAAATTAACAGAAATTGAAACTGAAACACCGACGGCTATTCGCCATTTAACCGACTTAAAACAAGCAAACGTGCCAGTGAAAAAAGAACATGTCGACATTTCGGTCGGTGAACATAGCTTGCCGTTTGTCATTGCTTCGATGTCATTCGGTTCACAAAACGAAATTGCGTTCCGTGCTTATGCCGAAGCAGCTAACCGGCTCAATATGATCAGTTTAAACGGCGAAGGCGGCGAAATTAAAGATATGCTCGGCAAGTATCCGCGCACTCGCGGCCAACAAGTCGCTTCTGGACGATTTGGCGTCAACGCTGAACTGCTTAATTCATCGAATTTACTTGAAATAAAAATCGGGCAAGGCGCAAAACCAGGTGAAGGCGGTCATTTACCTGGCTCCAAAGTAACAGCGAAAATTGCTGAAGCACGCAACGCAACGATCGGATCTGATTTAATTTCACCGTCAAACAACCATGATATTTATTCGATTGAAGACTTAGCCCAAATGATTGCAGAACTAAAAACAGCAAACGATCAAGCAAAAGTGGCGGTAAAAGTACCTGTCGTCCCTAATATCGGAACGATCGCTGTCGGCATCGCAAAAGCTGGCGCTGACATTATTACACTAAGTGGCTTCGATGGTGGCACGGGAGCAGCACGCATCCATGCTATTCAACACGTCGGCTTACCTGTAGAGATTGGCGTCAAAGCAGCACATAATGCCCTCTTAGAAGCAGGATTACGCCATCAAGTAGAGATTTGGGCAGACGGCGGTATAAAGAGCGCGATGGATGTTATAAAAGTAATGTTACTCGGTGCTAATCGCGTCGGCTTTGGAACGTTAGCGATGATCGCAATCGGTTGTACGACATGTCGCGGTTGTCATTTAGATACGTGCCATGTCGGGATCGCTACGCAAATTGAATCGGAAGCACAAGCAAAAGAACACGGTTTGCGTCGCTTCGTTCCAAGACAATTCGAGCAAGCAGTACAAAACTTAGTTCGTTTCTTTACAGCGTTCGGTGAGGAACTTAAAGCGCTCACTGCATCGCTCGGTTATACAAACTTGCAACAACTTGTTGGTCGCTCCGATCTGCTTGAACAAACACGTGGCCGAGATCGCCTCGATTTAACGACGTTATTAAAACCGTTAGACATCGGCCAATGGTACCAAAAAGAAGTAGCTGCGACATCGGAAGAAGGAAAACTCGCTGTTGCTGCTGGTGCTGAATATTTAGATTACCACGTTGAAGACTTGCACCGTTCACGTGAATTTTCAACTGTCACTGCTGAACAGCGTGTGCTCGGTAGCCGTGTTGCATGTCATCGCGTGCGCGGGCGATTAGATGGATCGTATAAAAAACTTCCGAATATTTCTCTGCGTTATAAGGATGGCTCGGTACCTGGCAATGGGCTTGGTGCGTATAACGTCACCGGCATTCATATCCACGTCGATGGTGGAGCACAAGATGGCGTTGGGAAAACATCATTTGGTGGCGGTATCTTCGTCTTTAAATCAAAAGGAAAAGACGGTAAGTTTTACAACGGATCGGTCGGAAAAGGGTTTGGCTACGGAGCGCAAAAAGGACTATTAGTCGTGCAAGGAAATGCCGATGCGCGCGCAGGCATTCGCTTGTCAGGAGCTGATATGATTATTGGTGGTCAAGTGACAAAACCAATTCCTGAAATGGAACATGGTAATATCGGTGTCAACGCAAACATTAAAGGGTTTGCCTTTGAATATATGACAAACGGACGCGGGCTCGTTCTCGGCGACCCAGGTCCATGGATTTGCGCAGGAATGACAGGTGGTGTCGTTTATTTGCGTCATCAACCAGAAATGGGCTTAACAAAAGCGGCGCTTGAACGTCGAATCGCTAAAGGAGCAAATGTCACGATTCAATCGCTGAACGAAAAAGGAAAAGCGGACGTCAAAGAACTACTTAGCACATATATTGATTTGCTTATCGAACATGAACAGCACGATGAAGTAGCAACACTTCAACCGTTGTTGCAACAACCAGAGCAACACTTTTTCCAAGTCATTCCGAAAAAAGAACAAGCTGATCCGTCTGTGTCAACGGAATAAACATAAAAGAACTGCCTCAACAATAAAATGGGGCAGTTCTTTTAATTTTTTTCCTTTTTTCTTGATATACTGACGAAAAACATGTATATTTGTTTGTTGTTCTCACAAGATGATAAAAAGGAAAGGAATTTGAGCGACGATGAGACTTGGAGCCCGCGTCTTTAAAACCGGGATTGCGATTACGTTTGCATTAGTTTTAGCGAAATTACTTCAATTGCCTTCTCCTGTATTTGCTGGCATTTCGGCTGTATTTGCGATGCAGCCGACGATTTACCGTTCATATTTATCTTTAATTGAGCAAATACAAGCTAACGTCATCGGTGCGATTTTCGCGATCGTTTTTACACTTATTTTCGGACACGATCCGTTTATTATCGGGTTAACTGCCATTTTAGTTATTGCGTTGTTTCTTCGTCTTCGTTTAGAATCTTCTATTTCTGTCGCACTTGTGACGGTTATTGCCATTATGGAATATACAGAACAGCATTTTATTGAATTTGCACTTATTCGCTTCTCGACCATTATGCTAGGCGTACTTGCAGCGTTTGTCGTGAATTTAGTGTTCCTTCCACCAAAATATGAAAAAAAGCTATATACAAAAATTGTTGAATATACGGAACACATTTTGAAATGGATTCGCATGAATGTTCGACATGCCTCTGAGCATCATTTACTGAAAGAAGACATTGAAAAATTAAAAGAAAATATGATGAAACTTGATCAACTTTATTTACTTTATAAAGAAGAACGGACGTATTTTCGTAAACATAAATATAGTAAATCGCGTAAACTCGTATTGTATCGCCAAATGATTGTCGCAACAAATCGCGCCCTAGAGACGTTAAAGTTGCTGCATCGTTTAGAAAATGAGTTGGCACATACATCTCCGGAACTTCAAGATGCCATAAAAAACGAACTCGACTGTTTATTAAACTACCATGATCAAATATTGCTGAAGTTCATTGGAAAAGCAAAATCTGATCCACAGTCACAATTTGCGACAGAAGCGTGTTCTGGAAAAAAAGGATTAATTCACTCGTTTCTAAACCATTACGCCGAACAAAGTGTTCAACAAGAAAATTATCAACTTTTTCCACTTATCGGAGCAATTATTGAATATAGTCACCAACTCGAACATTTGGACACGCTCATCGAGAGCTTTCACCATTACCATAAAGAAGAACATGTCGTCCCTACCCCGGAACAAGAATAAAAGATGTCCCGACACACGGGGACATCTTTTTAACTTTTCATACGCGGATCAAGCGCATCACGCAATCCATCGCCCATTAAGTTAAATCCTAACACCGTTAACATAATAGCTAATCCTGGAAAAACCATCGTCCACGGTGCTTGTGTTAAATATGCTTTTGAATCGGCTAGCATTTTCCCCCACTCAGGGTTCGGCGGCTGAGCTCCTAATCCGAGAAACCCGAGCGCTGCTGCTTCGATGATTGCTGTTGCAATTGCAAGCGTGCCTTGTACAATAATTGGTGCCATGCTGTTTGGTAAAATGTGATGAAATAAAATGCGTGCATCACTCATACCGATTGCTTTTGCTGCTGTAATATATTCTTCCTGCTTAATGCTTAATACACGGGAACGAATGAGACGACCGAAGTTTGGAATGTTAATGACCGCAATCGCAATAAGTGCATTTTTCAATGAAGGTCCTAAAACAGCGACAATTCCAATCGCTAATAAAATGCTTGGAAACGCAAGCATAATGTCAAATATACGTGAAATAACCGCATCGATCCAGCGTCCGTAGTATCCTGCAATAATTCCAAGCAAAGAGCCAATGACAACCGAACCTAATACAGAAAAAAATCCAACCCATAACGAAATGCGCGCCCCATAAACGACACGAGAAAATATATCTCGTCCGAAATCATCTGTTCCAAATATATGTTCTTTCGACGGCGCTTGTAAACGCAACGAAAGTTGTTGATCGTTCATATCGTACGGGGCGATAAACGGAGCAAAAACAGCAAGCAAAATGAAAAATAGCACAATACCACTTCCAACGAGAGCCATTTTGTTTTTCCGAAAGCGAATCCATCCTTCTTTCCATAGCGATGTTGCTTGTTCTTCTTGTACGATGTTTGCTTCGTTTCGTGCAAGTTCAGCCAATGCGCTCCCCTCCTTTTTAGTTATATTTAATGCGCGGATCAATCGCAGCATATAACAAATCCACAATTAAATTAATAAAAATAAAAATCATCGCAACAATTAAAATACCTGATTGAATGACAGGATAATCGCGATAGCCGATCGCTTCATAAATATAACGACCAATTCCCGGCCAGCTGAAAATCGTTTCTGTCAAAATCGCACCGCCAAGTAACAATCCCATTTGCAGACCGATGACTGTCAACACCGGAATAATTGCATTCTTTAACGAGTGCTTGTACACTACCCAAAACATGCTTAATCCTTTCGCACGTGCTGTACGAATGTAATCTGATTTCATCACCTCAAGCATGCTCGAGCGAGTCATGCGGGCAATAATTGCCATTGGAATTGTTGCTAAAGCCACGCTCGGAAGCACTAAATGTTGCAACGTTTGAACAAACTGATCTGTATTTCCTTGAATTAACGTGTCAATCACATATAAGTGGGTAATTGGGTCAATTGGATTACGAACATCTTCACGTCCAGATGTTGGAAACCAATCTAGATTAATCGCAAAAATCCATTGTTCCATCAATCCAAGCCAAAAAATAGGCATCGAAACACCAATTAAAGCCAGGACCATTGCCACATAATCAAACCAAGAGTTTTGAAACCACGCACTAATAATACCCGCATTTACACCGATGACGACAGCAATCAACATGGCCGCAAGCGATAATTCTAATGTCGCCGCCAAATATGGCCAAATTTCTTGCGAGACGGCCACACCTGTACGAAGCGATTCCCCCAGATCTCCTTTTAATAATCCGCCAACATATTTGATATATTGAATGTACCACGGTTGGTCTAATCCGAGTTTATGCGTCAATGCTTCAACTGCTTCTTTCGTCGCCTTTTGTCCTAAAATGACTTGCGCAGGATTTCCTGGAATGGCACGAATCATAAAAAACACAACGAGCGACATGCCAAGCAAAACGGGAATGACTGTTAACATGCGTTTGATCGTATATGAAAACATACGTTTCACTCCTTTCTTACATGATGGAAAGGGAGAGGATTCCCTCCCCTCCCTCAACACAAATATTATTTAAACTGTACTTTTGTAAATTTATCCGTTCCTGTCGGATGCGGATTAAATCCTTCAATGTTTGCTTTCCCTGCTAACAATGGTGTTGAGTGTACAAGCGGAATCCATGGTGCGTCTTCTTTAATAATTTCTTGCGCTTTTTTGTACAATTCGTTACGTTTGCTTTCATCGCTAACTGTTTGCGCTTCGATTAAAATGTTGTGCAATTCATCGTTCGAATAGTACGTGTAGTTGTTGCTACCGATACTGTCTTTATCAAGTAGCGCATACAAGAAGTTGTCAGCGTCACCGTTATCACCTGTCCAACCAAGCAAGAACGCATCTGCTTCTCCTTTTGCTACTTTATCTAAGTATGTTGCCCATTCATATGTCACGATTTTTGCTTTCACACCAATTTTTGCGAAGCTTGCTTGTAATGCTTCCGCTACTTTTTGTCCATCTGGCATGTATGGACGTGGAACAGGCATAGCCCATAACTCCATTTCAAATCCGTTTGGATAGCCAGCTTCTGCAAGTAATTGTTTCGCTTTTTCTAAATCATACGGATAATCTTGAATCGCATCGTTATAGCCAGGAATACTTGGTGGCAATGGGTTTTTCGCAGGTTGTGCTTGACCCGCATAAAACGCATCAATGATCGCCTGTTTATCTACTGCATGATTCAATGCTTGACGAACAAGTTTATTGCCTAACGGACCACGTGTAACCGTTAATCCAACATAGCCAACGTTCATCGAAGGGCGTTTAAACACTTGGAAATCTTTATTTCCTTCTACTTGCGCTAAATCAGAAGGATTCAAATCTTCCATAATATCAATCTCGCCTTTTAACAATGCATTCAAACGAGCAGAGTTATCTGGAATCGATACGAAAATTAATTTATCTAGTTTTGGATGCCCTTCTAACCAATATTCTTTATTTTTCTCAAGCACGATACGCTCATTGCGCTTCCACTCTTTGAAGACGAATGGACCTGTTCCAACAGGATTTTCACCAAATTTATCGCCATATTTTTTAATGGCTTCAGGGCTAGCAATCGCAAACGGCACCATCGCAAGATTTTTTAGGAATGGCGCTTGCGGACGTTTTAAAACAAACTGCACAGTATGCTCATCTAACGCTTTTACTTCTTTAATAACATGTCCTTCATCATTTTTGTATCCACCAAACATGGAGCCGTAGTATGGGAACGTATCCGCATTACCGTTTGCCCAACGCTCAAAGTTGAAGACAACAGCTTCCGCGTTAAAATCTGTTCCGTCGTGGAACTTCACGCCTTTGCGAAGCGTAAACGTATAGGTGAGTCCATCTGGAGAAACTTCCCATTTTTCTGCTAATGCCGGTTGAATCGACGTGTCTCCATCATTGTAATCTAACAATGTGTCAAAAATATTTTTCGTGACTTTAAACGATTCACCATCTGTTACTGTCGCTGGGTCTAACCCAACAGAGTCGCCACCACGTCCATAGACGAGTGTCGTTTGCTTTTCAGCTTCTTCTGTTTTTTCTCCACCTGTTTGTTCCGACTTGCCGCAACCTGCAAGCGCAGTCGCTGCCACAAGAAGAAACGTGAGCATGGTTAATAACCACTTTTTCTTCATTTCTTTTCCCCCTTAGTGAAATAATATATTTCATCACTTAGCCATCCATCCTTATGTATAAAGATGGCAAGCGACGTAATGCCCTTTTTCAACTTCTTTCCATTCTGGCTTTATCGTTTTACAAATATCCATACATGCTTGACATCGTGTATGAAAAGCGCATCCTGCTGGCGGATTCGATGGACTTGGTAAATCTCCACTAAGCAGTTGCTTTTCTTTTTTATATTCTGGATCTGGAATCGGAACGGCTTCAAGCAATGCTTGGGTGTATGGGTGTTTCGGATTGCGGTATACATCCTCGCTGTTAGCCAGCTCGACCATCCGCCCTAAATACATGACGCCAACGCGATCGCTAATATGACGAACAACACCAAGGTCATGAGCGATAAAAATATATGTCAAACCAAACTCTTTTTGTAAGTCTTCTAGCAAATTCAGCACTTGGGCTTGAATAGACACATCAAGTGCTGAAACAGGCTCATCCGCAATAATGAGCTTCGGTTTCGTCATCAATGCGCGAGCGATGCCGATGCGTTGCCGTTGCCCTCCGCTAAATTGGTGCGGATAACGTTTGGCATGATAGCTACTTAATCCGACGACTTCTAACATCTCACGCACTTTTTTTCGCCGCTCTTCTTTTGAACCGATTCCATGAACAATGAGCGGTTCTTCTAAAATTTTTTCGACTGTATGGCGCGGATTAAGCGATGCAAACGGATCTTGAAAAATCATTTGCATATCGCGCCGCAACTTTCTTAATTGTTGTGGGGATAGCTTCGTCACTTCTTCATTTTCAAATACAATAGATCCTTCTGTCGGTTCAATGAGCCGCAAAAGCATTCTTCCTGTCGTTGATTTTCCACACCCGCTCTCTCCGACGATGCCTAACGTTTCCCCTTTGTAAACAACGAACGATAAGTCATCAACCGCTTTCACTTGACCGATTTGTTTATTAAACAAACCTGCTGTAATCGGAAAATATTTTTTTAGTCCTTTAACTTGTAGTAACGGTTCGTTCATGGATCGTATGTTCCTCCTTTGCATACAAAAAGCAACGCGCACGATGTCCTTGTTCTACTTCGTATAAATCAGGATTTTCGGAAAAACATCGCTCGAATGCTTGTTCACATCTTGCCGCAAAACGACAACCATGTTTAATAGAACCCGGTTTAGGTACGCTTCCCGGAATAGAATATAAACGTGCTTTTCTTTCCCGAATATCTGGAACGGAACGAATAAGCCCAATCGTATACGGATGTTTTGGATGGCGAAAAATCGTTTGAATATCTCCTTCTTCAATAATTTTTCCCGCATACATCACAACGACACGATGACACATTTCTGCGACGACGCCTAAGTCGTGCGTAATCATCATAATTGCTGTGCCGAATTGTTCGTTTAACTGCTTCATCAAATGTAAAATTTGTGCCTGAATCGTCACATCTAAAGCGGTCGTTGGCTCATCAGCAATTAATAAAGACGGATTGCATACCATCGCCATCGCAATCATGACGCGCTGTCGCATGCCACCAGATAGTTGATGTGGATATTCATCAATTATCTCCTCAGCACGAGGTAAACCAACAAGTTTCAACATATCAATGGCTCGCTTCCGTGCTTCTGCCTTACTTATTTTTTGGTGAATGCGAATTGCTTCAATCATTTGATTTCCAATGGTAAAAAGTGGATTTAATGACGTCATCGGTTCTTGGAAAATCATCGCGATTTCATTTCCTCGTATTTCTTTCATCCGTTTTTCCGATGCCAGCACAATATTTTCATCTTTAAACCATATTTCTCCATTCGTAATTTTCCCGATTCCTTTCGGCAACAATCCCATAATAGAAAGCGATGTCACACTCTTTCCACAGCCTGATTCGCCAACAACACCTAAAATTTCACCTTTATTTATGTAAAAGTCCACTCCATCAACCGCAGGAACTTCCCCTTCGTCTGTGAAAAAGCACGTTTTTAAATTTTTGACTCGTAAAATTACCTCATCCCCCACGGAAGCCCCTCCTTTTATATGCAGAAAATTTATATTTTTAAAATAATTTTTATATACGTTTCAAATTATTACATGAATATTAAAAAAATACAATAAAAAAATTCAAAAAATTTTATCATTCTTGACAAAAAATAAAAAAACAACGGCTAAAAGCGTATAACCGTTGTCTTCAACAAATATATGTATCGTTTTCACTTTCCATACATAATAAACTTTTTATACCAATGTTCGACCACTTCAGGAGCAAACGGTCCTTTTTTTTCTTTAATCCATTGAATTAATTTTTGAATATTATTTTTTAAAATCTTATCAATAATTTCAGGGTAGCTCATTTGTTTGCGGTGTCGTTCGTATTCATCACGATCTAATATTTCATATTGACCGTTTGGGAATACTTTAATATCTAAATCATAATCAATATATTTCAACGCTTCTCCATCCCAAACGTAAGGCGAGCTAATATTGCAATAGTAATACACACCTTCTGGACGAATCATCGCAATAATGTTAAACCAATGTTCTGCATAAAAAAAACAAATGGCTGGCTCACGCGTCACCCACGTTCTCCCATCTGATTCTGTCACAAGTGTACGATCGTTGCCACCGATCACTTCATCTTCGCTTCCTTTTAAAACGACCGTTTCTTTCCATGCACGATGGATATGACCATCATGTTTATAACTATGAATTTGAATGATCGCCCCTGTCTGTGGATAATCCATACATATTCCCTACTTTCATTCGACGCTTTTTCTTCTATTATAACGTTAATAAGCGAGGAAGAAAAAGAGCATCGGACGAAAACCGATGCCCTTTGCGCGTTATTGATTTTTCTTTGCTTCTGATTTTGCGTTTTGTTGTTTAACGTGTTGAATATCTGTTTCAGTTGAAAACTCTGTTCCGTATTGACCAGCATTTTGTTGTTTAACATGTTGAATGTTTGTTCCTGCTGCTGTTTTGTTTGGTTTCACGATACTCACCTCCACGCTTATTACTTTGTATCATTCGCTCAAAAAATATCCATATGAATAATTTTTGTTTTGCTTCCTACACTACATAAAGAGGTGAGAATAATGTATATTGGCCGCGATTTAGCAGCTTTGCAAATGATTTCAAAACAGGAGTGGAAAGATAGCGAGTTAGCATTTTTTCATCATGCCCTTCAACAAGTAACGCCGTATTTAAATGCCGAAGGACAAACGATGCATCGTGAAATTATTGAAGAAATTGAAGCAAGAGGCGGTTTCCAGCGAAACGAAGCCACATATACAAATGGAACACGCGTATTTTATGAGTAAAGGCAAACGCCTTTACTCATACGCTTGCCATATTTTTTGATATATGACTGGAAAAGCATATTGTTTTAGTTCATCAGCTGTTACCCATCTGGTCGTTTTCTCATCGATTTGCAATTGAAGTGCCCTTGCTTTATATGCTTCAATATGCCAAACGATATGAGAAAATACATGCTCGAATGTATCGATTCGTTCCATCGAGCGGATGAAAACATGGTATCGTTCACTTATTTCTTTTATAAATTCCTGTTCATTCAATGTCGGAGCATGTTCGTCATTTGGAAATTGCCAGAGATTCGCAAGCAATCCGCTACTTGATCGCTTTTCAATTAGTATACGCCCTTCTTCGTTAACAAGTACGACAGCACGAAAGGCCACGTGCTTTGGCGCTTTCGCTTTCGTTTTTATCGGTAGCTGTTTTTCTACCCCTTCTGCAAACGCGCGGCAGTGGCGTTGAACGGGACATAATAAACAACTTGGATTTTTCGGGGTACAAATAAGTGCGCCAAGTTCCATTAATGCTTGATTAAAGTCAGACGGATTGTCATGTGCAATAATATGGGATACAATTTGTTCAAACTTTTTTCTTGTACTCCCTTTCGCAATGTCGTCTGTAATATAAAAAATACGCGATAATACTCGCATCACATTTCCATCTACCGCAGGCTCAGGAATATCGTAAGCAATGCTTAACACCGCCCCGGTTGTATATGGTCCGACGCCCTTCAATGAAGAAAATTGTTCCTTAGACGCTGGCACACATCCATCGTACTTTTCTTTTACTTCTTTTACTGCTGCATGTAAATTGCGAATACGGGAGTAATATCCGAGCCCTTCCCACACCTTTAGCACTTCCTCTTCCTCTGCGTCAGCTAACGCGTCTAAAGTCGGAAATTTTTCGATAAACTGATAAAAGTAAGGGATGACCGTATCGACACGCGTTTGTTGCAACATGACTTCTGATACCCATATTTTGTATGGATCTTTTTCTTTACGCCACGGCAAATCACGTTTCTCTGCTTGAAACCACTGAATTAAATCGTGCTGAAATAACTCAATATGAAAATGTGCCAATATTTGTTGTAAATTTTCTCTCACGTTCATTCCTCCAAGGTGGTAAACTAAAAGTAAGTTCAATCGGAAAAAGGAGGCCTTTTATTTGGATACTGGTACACACGTTTTGATGGGGTTTGCATTAGGTGGATTAGCTACGCTAGATCCAACAATCGCTCATGATCCGACACTTGCTCACGCTGTACTCATCGGCACGCTTCTAGGCTCGCAAGCACCTGATATGGACACTGTTTTAAAATTAAAAAATAACGCCAAATATATTCGCAACCATCGTGGCATCACTCACTCTATCCCTGCCTTATTTGTTTGGACGTTGCTCATTAGCGTTGTTCTTTTTTATGTGTATGACACGTCTTTTTTTCACGTCGCACTTTGGACATGGATTGCCGTTAGTTTACATGTATTTGTTGACATTTTTAATTCGTATGGCACGCAAGCGTTACGCCCTTTTTCGAGAAAATGGGTCGCCCTTGGTATCATTAACACATTCGATCCATTTATTTTTATTATCCATGTCGCTGGTGTTGTATTATGGTTGAGCGGATACCATGCAGGATACACGTTTCTTTCCGTATATATCGTGCTCATTGGTTACTATATCATTCGCTATCGTCAACAACAAGCGATAAAACAAAAATTAAAACAAATGTTCTCGGATGTCGAACAAATCATTACCGTACCGACAATAAAATGGAATGAGTGGCATTTAGCTGTGACGACATCGACTCATTTTTACGTTGCGCGAGCACAAAGCGGAGCGATTGATGTGCTTGACGTTTTCGAAAAATGTCCCGTTCCAAACATCTCGGTCATTGAAAAAGCGAAACAAGATGAAAATTTAGCTGCCTTTTTGTCATTTTCGCCCGTATATCGTTGGGAAATTCATGAATATGACGATCATTATGAAGTGCGTTTCATCGACTTGCGTTACCGAAGTAAAGATTATTATCCGTTCGTTGCAGTTGTGCAACTTGATCGCAACCTCAATATCGTTAGTTCATATACAGGTTGGATTTTTAGTGAGAAAAAATTGCGCAAAAAACTAGAACTTATTCCAAGCTAAAGTAGGCGTAAAGTCATCCCTCTCGACAAATACTATACGTGTGCTTTGAAAGCACGAAATGGACGTCTGGGGGGACTAACATTGAGCAATAAAGAACGCAGCTTTCCAAACCAAAACAACGAAAAATTAGAAGGCGAGCCACGCGCAAAAGCGGAATACGCATCGAAACGTGCAAACGGCACGATTAATACGCACCCTCAAGAACGAATGCACGCATCAAGTCAACGTGGCGACATCGAGGAGGAATAAAATGGGTAAACATTGGCGTAAAAAATTTTATGATAACCGTTATTCCGATCCTTTTCCACAACCATGGGCAAACCCGAAACACGCCCATGCGCAAGTAAACGGCGAAACACAACAATCGCAGAGTTTAATGATTTTACATTCTGAAGTAAGCAAACGGAAAATTTAAAATGAGAAAGAGGTTGACACGCTTGTCAACCTCTTTTCTTTAATAATGAAATCGGTAGCGCGACTTCTGTGTTTGGATCGTTTAAACGATAGCCCCATGCGAACACACCATTCATATATTGAAGTTTAAATAACGACTGTGGATCCCCTTCAATTTCGTAAAATTCTCCCGGTTGAAAATCATTCGGATTTAACAAATACGCTTTCGCCATCGCAATTTTCCGTTCATATACCGCGTATTCGTTCACCATTCCCATTTGTTCCGCTTTTCGGGCTTTTTCCGTTAACGTGGCGATCTCTTGTTTTAATTCCCATTCGCTCATTTCACTATATCGTTTTTGTTCCATTCTTCTCACTCCACTTTATGACAGCTTCATGTTCATCGTACCATAAGTGAAGCTAAAATACATAGATTAAAATAAGGCTAAAAATTCCCGTCATCAATACGTAATAAAGCATCGGAATGAGCGTCATGCGAATGATTGTCCCTTCTTTTCCAGCTAAACCGACGACGGAAGCGGCAGCAACAACGTTTAGTACACAAACCATATTCCCCGCATTCGCCCCTAACATTTGTCCAGCAATAACGATATGATGAGGCACTTGAATTTGATCAGCAATGCTAAATTGAAATAATGAAAACATCATGTTACTAAACGTTGCACTACCCGAAATAAATGAACCGAGCGCCCCAATTAAAGGAGCAACTAACGGCCAAGCCGCACCAACCGCCCCTGCGACCATCGATGCTAGCTCAATCGGCATACTTGCAAGCCCGGCGTCATTTATACCGGAGTTAATGAAAATTCGAACCATCGGCACCGCCGTTCCGAGCGCAATGGCGCTACCGATGAGCGTATATGCTGATTGTTTTATTGTTTCCACCACATCTTCGCGCTTCATTTTATGCATAAACACTGTAATGAAGATGACGACAAGAAAAATCGTTCCCGGTAAATATAACGGCTCAATCGATGTGCTAATGTTCGTTCCTAAAATGTTGTTAAACTGTAGTTTTACCGAACGAAGCCATGTTTTTAACGGTAAGTTTTGAAGGCGAGTTAACACTAAAATAAGCGCAACTAAAATATACGGCATCCACGCAAGTAAAAGCGGCATGTCACTTTTTTGCACGTTCGTTACTTGTTCATGTACATCTGTTTTCTTAAAATCCCACGGCTCTTTCGGTAATAAAAATCCTTTTTTCGCCGCTGGAACGACGATCGCTAAACCGATTAATCCACCGATCATCGATGGAAACTCTGGTCCAAGAAAAGAAGCAACGAGAAACGCAGGAACGGTAAAACTAAGCCCTGCAAATAACGTAAATTTCCAAATTTCTAATCCTTCTTTCCACGAACGATTTTCACCAAAAAAGCGCGTTAAAATAAGCACTAAAATAAGCGGGATAAACGTACCGATAATAATATCAAACGACACCGCTTGTTTAGCTAATGTTTGAAGAAATGATGATAAATCCGCTGTGCCGATAACATGTTGCACTCGTTCGGCAACAGAGTTTCCTTCCCGAAGCCCTTGATCGACCCCGACAATAATCGGTGTGCCGACAGCTCCAAACGAAACAGGGCTACTATCTGCAACGAGGGCAACAACAACCGCTGCAAGCGGCGGAAAACCTAAAGCGACAAGAAGCGGAGCACCGATCGCTGCAGGCGTTCCAAAGCCTGCCGCACCTTCAATAAAAGCACCAAACAACCATGCAATAATGATCACTTGCACACGGCGGTCACGCGTAATGCCTAAAAATCCATTTCGAATCGTATCCATTGCTCCACTTTTTGTCAACGTGTTTAACAATAAAATGGCACCAAAAATAATCCATAAAATTGAGATTGCTACAATGACGCCTTCAATTGTGGCAGCTGCTACTTGAATGCCGGGCATTTTCCAAACAAATAACGATAAAACAACGGTAATTAAAAAACTAATCGGCATCGCTTTGGCCGCTGGGAGACGAAGTAAAACAAGAAAAATAAAGACAGCTAATACCGGTGTAGAAGCTGTAATCACTTGTAGAAAGCTCATATTGTTCCCCTTTCTTTGTTGTAATATAATGACATAAGACATTATACTACATATTTGTGCATATATTCACAATGACATTTGACTACTTCTTGACAACTGTTTATGTATACGTTTTCCTTGTTTTTGTAAATATATCACATACGGAAGGATGAAAATCATGGAAAGTATCGTTATTACAGGAGCTGGGACAGGGCTCGGAAAAGAACTTGCACTTTTATATGCACAAAAGGGATACGAAATCATTTTAGTCGGGAGAAGAAAAGAACCATTGCAATGTGTTCAACAACAAATTGAATCATTTGGAGGAAAAGCCGTTGCTTTCCCGCTTGATATTACAAATTATGAACAGGTTCACCAAACAGCTGAAGCACTTTGTCATACATACAACATTACGATGCTTATTAACAATGCAGGCATTGGCCATTTCGGTCCACTAGAACAAATGACGGAGCAACATATTCACGAAATGATTGATACTAACGTCAAAGGCACGATATATATGACAAAAGCGTTTCTTCCATATTTTAAAACGTTACCTGAAGCCAATATCATGAACATTATTTCAACAGCCGGTTTGCGCGGTAAAGTAAACGAAAGTGTATATGTCGCAAGTAAATTTGCTGTACGCGGTTTTAGCGAAAGTCTCGTAAAAGAGCTGGCGGAAACAAACGTCGCTGTGACGGCTGTATATATGGGCGGTATGAATACACCGTTTTGGGACGATTCTAACCATATTCTAGACCGTTCCCGCCTTCGCTCACCAAAACAAGTAGCCGAAACAATTATAAACGAATATAAACGACAAGCAGAAATTATTGTGGAATAGGAGGAATTAGTCCTCCTTTTTCTTTTCTAAAAATTTTTCAATTAACGAAAGCGAAAAACCTTTTCGGTACAATGCTTGTTTCATTTTTTGTTCATACGTATAACGGTCATATGTTTTGTAGCGACGATGTGCCTTTTCCCCGTGATACATGAGCGCTTCCCATTCCGCTTCGTCATTTGCCGCCACATGTTGTTTTGCCACTTCAACAATATGCGAAGGAAAACCTTTCATATGCAACAATTGCGCAACATATAATTTTTGTTCTTGATGCGACCGTTTTTTCGATTGCTTATTTATTTTTTCAATCCATTTGATCGCTTTATGTCGTTGCATATCTTCCGTATAACGTTCCATCGCTTTTGCGATCACATCATCACTTATCCCTTTATCCATTAGCTCTCTACAAATCACATAAGGGCCTTTCATCGTTGTATTCATTTGTGTTTGTACGTATGCATGTGCAAATTGCTCATCGTCTATATATCGCTCATGTTGTAGTTTTACAATCACTCGTTCAATCGTTCGGGCATCTATGTCTTTTTTTGCTAAATAATCAGCCACTTCTCTTTTCGAGCGCATGCGATAAGCTAAAAAACGAAGGGCCAACTTATACGCTTGTTTTTCGTCATCTTTTTTCATCATCTCTGCCCATTGCTCCGCGGTTACTGCCATTCCCTTTTTTATTCGATATTCAATTAGTATATCTTGATCGACAGACACCACTTGTTTACCGCCATCTTCTTCGACAAAATGAACGTAAAAACGTTCGGCATTTTTTCGATCTACTTCAATTTTTTCAATCCACATCATTAGAACACACCTTTTCTTTCTTTTTTCCTTTAAACAACGCATAATAAAGGAAAGGAGGGAAAATAATGAATATTTTGATTGCTGGGGGTACTGGATTCGTCGGCAAGGCGTTAACGACATATTTTTCACAAAACGGGTATCATACGTATATATTAACGCGAAATGCACAAAAACGGGAGAACGATCCGTATATTCATTATGTACAATGGCTAGCGGAGGACGCTAAACCATATGAACAACTGCCTTCTATTGATGTGGTCGTAAATTTAGCTGGTGAATCGATTAATAGCGGACGTTGGAATGAAACAAGAAAGAGCGCAATTATGGAAAGTCGATTACAAGCAACATATGCGATTTATGATCTGATCGCCAAAATGAACAAAAAACCGAGCGTTGTCATTCAAGCAAGCGCAATCGGTATTTACGGTACATCGCTTAACGAAACATTTACAGAACGTCATGATACAATGGGAACAGACTTTTTAGCACAAACAGTAAAACGATGGGAAGAAGCTGGCCAGCGTATCGAGGCACTTGGCGTGCGCACTGTATTTATGCGTTTTGGCATTATTTTAGGGAAAGGTGGCGGAGCTCTTCCACGCATCATTCTTCCTTACAAATGGTTTATTGGTGGAACGATTGGAAGCGGGAAACAATGGATGTCATGGGTACATATAGACGACGTCATTGGGGCAATTGATTTTGCTATTCGTCATGAAACGATCTCTGGCCCGGTCAACGTCACCGCTCCATCTCCTGTGACGATGGAACAGTTCGGAAAAACAGTCGCTAAAGTTCTACATCGCCCACATTGGCTTCCTGTTCCATCCTTCGCTCTCAAACTATTGTTAGGAGAGATGAGCATGCTTGTGTTAGAAGGACAGCGTGTCATCCCAGAAAAATTACTTCAAAGAGGATATCATTTTTCATTTCCAACTGTTGATCGAGCATTGGCGAACATACTACAATCGTGACGAATACACTATTCGAAAAAAGAAATAAAGGAGTTTAACATGAAAAACATATTGCTCAAATATGGTACGGTATATCCAATTACATCTCCTCCGATGAAAGGAGCAGATGTACGTATTGAAAACGGAAAAATTGTAGAAATCGGCTATAATCTTCTTGCGGATGAGCAAACAGAAGTGATCGATGTCTCAGGAAAATACGTCTTTCCTGGGTTTATCGACGTCCATACCCATCTCGGTTTATACGACGAAGGAACAGGATGGGCGGGTAACGATGCAAACGAAACAATCGAAACGATGACTCCGCATGTACGTGCCATTGATAGCGTATACCCTCTCGATCCTGGTTTTCGTGATGCGATCGAACACGGCATCACAACAGTTCACATTATGCCTGGAAGTGCGAACGTCATCGGCGGAACGACAGCAGTCATTAAAACACACGGAAAAAATGTCGCAAACATGATCATCAAACAACCAGCTGGGTTAAAAATCGCTCTCGGTGAAAATCCAAAACGCATGCATAGTCAAGGGAATAAAGAGTCACTGACGCGCATGGGCATTATGGGAATGCTTCGTGAAACGTTTTATAATGCTAAATATAGCGATTGGCCGCACGATTTTCGCACAATCCCTATTATTCAAGCGCTAAATCGTGAAATTCCGATTCGTGTTCATGCTCATCGTGCTGATGACATTTTATCGGCCATTCGTCTAGCAGATGAGTTTGGGCTTGATTTGCGCATTGAACATTGTACGGAAGGGCATCTCATTGCGGAAGAACTCCAAGGAAGGAACTTGCACGTCTCCGTTGGACCGACACTCACACGCCGCTCAAAAGTAGAGCTTAAAAACAAAAGTTGGAAAACGTATAAAATTTTATCTGATGCCGGCGTTCACGTCTCCATTACAACAGACCATCCGTACACGCCAATTCAATATTTGCATATTTGCGCTGCGATTGCTGTACGTGAAGGGCTTGATGAACAAAAAGCGCTCGAAGGCATTACGATTTTACCAGCACGCAACTTAGGAGTTGATGACCGTGTCGGCAGCTTAGAGATTGGAAAAGATGCCGATATTGTCGTTTGGAATTATCATCCGTTCCACTACCTCGCAACTCCTATATTCACCATGATAAATGGAGAAATAATATACAAAAAAAATTAACAAAAAAACTATTTATTTTTTACACTGTTTCAAGTATGATATAAAAGGTTATACACGAAATATATACGTTCAAAATTATATACTGATGCGACAGTAAGGGAAGGCAAATGGTGCGCCACCAGCAATGTGCTGGTTCTAGTGGGTTCGATTCCCACCCCGAAATTTTTTGATTTGCATAAATTAAAAAATTTCGAGGGTGGCTCGTTCCCTATGGTCGACTGCCCTCGTGAATGGAGGGAGATACGATGTTAAAAAAACGCGAACTGCAAGATTGTCAAGCGTTGTATGAGCTTATGGTGCACCCGGACGTCTTCCCTTTCGTGCGCCATAAAGCATATTCATACGAGGAGTTTTTATTTATTACAAAACAAACGATCGAAGCCGAAGAACGCGGTGAACTCATTTCGCGCACCATTTTAGATGAGTGGGGCAATCCGATTGGAACGATTAACTTATTTGATATTGAAGATGGCGCTGGCTTTTTAGGCACATGGCTCGGAAAACCGTATCATGGAAAAGGATACAACCAACTTGCCAAAGACGCCTTCTTTAACGAACTGTTTTATGAACGTTCCATCAACACGATCTTCATGCGCATTCGCAAAGTCAACGTCCGCTCCACAAAAGCTGCCGAAAAACTTCCTTACGTCACCCTTGCTAATGAAACAAGAAAGCGATTATGGGAAGAAATTAATCAAGGTGAAGACATATATAACTTATATGAAATTTCAAAGGACAACTATACGTTATATGCGATGCGCCAACAAAAAGCTGATGATGAACAACAATTAAAAGAAGCGTAACCTGTTCTGTGCGAACAGGTTTTTTTATTTGGATAATTTTTTATTTTTCTGTTCATAATGTTAATGTTACATTTTACAAAAGCGAGGGATACATATGACTGACAAAAAGAAACGTGAGAAAACGAAAAGCACGCTATCTAGCGCACAAGAAGTGACATACGCTCGCGACTTTAAACGAGCAGATCAAGCAGGTGGATTTACTGACAAACATGCTCGCCATTAACAACATTGTCCATTCATTTTTTTCGCTATTCATCACATGCTAGTAGCGAAAGAAAGGAGGCGACACATATGGGACGTTCACGTGGTCAAAAAGCGCGCGATAAAAACAAATCAAAAATGCCACAAGTACCAAAAACGATGAAATCAGACGGTCACGATGTCGAGTTTTCTGCCGAATTTGCCGATCATGAAGACTTAGAGGCACAAGCGCGTGCTGAAGCAGCCGGTATTCGCCAAAGCAAAAGAAGAAAATCATGAAATAAAGAGAAGGTGTCCCGAAAGTTCTAAGGACACCTTTCTCTCATGAATACGTATTTCAAACTTTAAACGTTGCAACCGCATCGCGTAGTTTTTCTGCCATTTCAGCTAACGATGTAGCTGCGGACGTTACTTCTTCACTTGATGCTAGCTGTTCTTCAGAAGATGCGGAAATTTCAGCTGTCCGTTCAACGAATCGTTTCGCAATTGATGATACTTCATCTATAGAAGCATGAACTTGATGAACACCAGCCGACATTTGTTCTGAAACCGCTGATAGTTCTTGAATTTGTTCGTTTACCTGTTCAATTGAAAGCGAAATTTGCTCAAAAAATGTTCCTGTTTCTTCTACCAATTTTGTCCCTTGTTTCACTTCTTCTGTTCCTTTTTCAACAATGTTGACGACATGCCCTGTATTTTGTTGAATCATTTCAATTAATTGCGCAATTTGATTTGCAGACTCACGCGACTGTTCCGCCAATTTACGCACCTCATCCGCTACAACTGCAAATCCTTTCCCATGCTCTCCAGCACGTGCCGCTTCAATGGCTGCATTAAGCGCCAATAAGTTTGTTTGTTCAGCAATACCGACAATGACGTCAACAATTTTGCCGATTTGTGTGGATTTTTCGTTTAGTTCTTTAATGACGGTATTCGTTGCATTCGTTGATTCGTTAATCGTATTCATTTGCATAACGACTTTTCGTAAATATTGTTGTCCAACAGCCGCTTGTTTCGTCGTCTCTGTCGCAGAGTTCGCTACAACAGTAGCCGTTTGAGCCATTCGTTCAATTCCTGCCGCCATCTCACCAATCGCATGCACGCTTTCTTCTGCATGTTTTCCTTGGATTTCTGCTCCTTGAGCTACTTCTTGAATCGCTGTCGTTACTTCTTCTGTCGCTGCACTTGCCTGCTCAGCGCTTGCCATGAGTTCTTGTACCGAAGCAGACACATGCTCTGTCGCTGCGCTTACTTGTTGAATAAGCTGTTTTAAATTGTGAGACATTCGATTAAACGACTTCGCCAAATCACCAATTTCATCCTGATTTGTCACATGAATATCATCAACCGACAAATCACCGTGTGCAATTTTTTCAGCATGATCGGAAATTTGTTTCACTGGTCTTGCGATTTTTTCGCTAATATATAACGCAATGGCAATACTGACAAAAAAGGCTATGCCCATTGTTATAAGCGTCATATATTTCATGTCTTTAGCTTGTTTAGATAATGTTTCGCTCATTTGTTGTAAATATTTTTGTTGAACGGCCCGAGCTTGCTCACCTGCTTCAGTTACTTCTAACGTAATGGCATTTCCTCGCTCTTTCATGAGGCGTGAAATTTCAGCCATTTGACCTTGCTTTTTGAACTCCACTGCCTGTTTCGCAATATCACGATAGTCTTGCTCTGCTTTTACTAACCGATCAACCGCTTCCTTTGCTTTGCTCTCTAACCGTAATGATGTCATTTTTTCTTGATTATCCACAAATTCGCTCGCTGCTTGTTCAAATGCATTTAAACTTTCAGGTTTTCCGTTAATTAAATATCCCCTTACAGCAATTTGTTCGCGCAACACCGCATTTTGCATATTTGTAACAATATTTATTCGTTCAAACCCTTCTTTCATCGCATTGGAATACTGCTCATCAATTTGCTCTAACCTATTATATGTAAGCATACTTACGACAAAAAATAACAATAACACTGAAAGAAACGTCGCAATTAATTTTTTTCTTACCGTTAAACTCATGATGCTTCCCCCTGTCTTAGTAAAATAAAAAAGCTGCCCAAACAAAGTAAATAGAGGCAGCTATAGTTCGACACGTATCCTAGAGAATGGAACCTTCTTATACTTCACAAGAAGGGCAACTGGCTGGCATATCTATACACATAGACGTAGCCCCTATAGCTTTGCGCCCTACCCTTTCGAGTAGTTTGCCGATTATTCAATTTTTTACATTTTCATTTTATCACAACAACTATGAAAAAAGAAGTAGGTAGTTGTGACCAAAAAAGCAATTTTTCCTATCGTCAATATACGAGATAAAAATTTACCTTTTTATCCAAAATTTTTTTACATTTTTTTGAACAATCATTTTGTGCTATTTTTCACAAAAATAGCACATGTTACATTAAATTTGCATAGACCAAAAAATCCCTTTTTGTTTTAAGGAGGACTCGTCATGAAAGCTGCAGTTGTAGAGCAATTTAAAGAACCGCTACAAATTAAAGAAGTGGAAAAACCAACGATTTCATATGGCGAAGTGTTAGTACGCATCAAAGCGTGTGGAGTATGTCATACAGACTTGCATGCCGCGCATGGCGACTGGCCTGTGAAACCTAAACTGCCCCTCATTCCTGGACATGAAGGTGTCGGTGTAATTGAAGAAGTAGGTCCTGGGGTGACACATTTAAAAGTTGGAGATCGCGTAGGTATCCCTTGGCTTTATTCGGCGTGCGGTCATTGTGACTATTGCTTAAGCGGACAAGAAACATTATGCGAACGTCAACAAAACGCTGGCTATTCCGTTGATGGTGGTTATGCTGAATATTGCCGTGCTGCAGCCGATTATGTCGTAAAAATTCCTGATAACTTATCGTTTGAAGAAGCCGCTCCAATCTTTTGCGCTGGTGTAACAACATATAAAGCGCTCAAAGTAACAGGCGCAAAACCAGGTGAATGGGTAGCGATTTACGGTATCGGCGGGCTTGGACACGTCGCTGTTCAATATGCAAAAGCAATGGGATTAAACGTCGTCGCTGTCGATTTAGGCGATGAAAAACTTGAATTAGCTAAACAGCTTGGTGCTGATCTTGTCGTTAATCCAAAACTTGAAGATGCAGCGCAATGGATGAAAGAAAAAATTGGCGGTGTGCATGCGGCTGTCGTGACAGCTGTATCAAAAGCAGCGTTTGAATCGGCCTACAAAGCTATTCGTCGTGGTGGCGCTTGCGTACTTGTCGGATTGCCACCTGAAGAAATGCCTATTCCAATTTTCGATACTGTGTTAAATGGAGTAAGAATTATTGGTTCCATCGTTGGTACGCGCAAAGATTTACAAGAGGCACTTCAATTTGCGGCAGAAGGGAAAGTAAAAACAATTGTCGAAGTGCAACCACTTGAAAACATTAACGACGTATTCGATCGTATGTTAAAAGGGCAAATTAACGGCCGCGTCGTGTTAAAAGTAGATTAAAAAGAAGGCGTCTATGAGCGCCTTCTTATTTGATTTCAACAGAAAATACTTGATGGTCATGAAGGTCTTCCTTAATGACATGCACGCGAAACTGATAAATTCCTGAAGATGCGAATGAAACTTCAGCAACATACGTTCCATTTCCTTGTTCATTCATTGTAACATATGTATGTTTCTTATCTTCTCCCTTCCAATATTCCATCGTTACTTGCCCTTCCGTTAACGGTTTTTCATCGTATACCATTTGCACCTGAAACGTCGTACGTTCATTTTGTTTTGCTTCTTTTGGCGAAAATGTCATATACACACGATGTTCGTGTGTATGCGAATGATTGGATTGCTTTCGTGCTTGGGTTGTTGCTCCTTGCTTTTGCTCTACACGAACTTCATTTTTTTCCATACGATGCGAATTATTCGCCGTCACATGATATGTAACAACATACACTCCATCAGCCGCAAACGTTTTCTCAGCAACATATACACCGTTTCCTTTGTGTCGCGCAGTGATCATCTCGTCATGTTCTTCCCCTTTTCGTCTAATTTCAAATTGGACATCACTCGCATGTTCAATCGGTTTTTCTCCATCTGTAACGACAACTTGAAGCGTCGTCGGCTCATTAACATAAATCACTTTAGGGTTTGTTTGAAATACGACCTCGATTTGCTTAGGCGGTTCTTTTTCGTTTTTTGGTGCATCTTGTGGTGACGTACAGCCACTAAAAATGAACATAAGCGAAATAACTATCCATGCTAATTTCTTCATTTTTTTCCTCCATTCCACTTCATGCACAATTCATTATAACAAACAGAAAAAAATAGCCCAAGCATTTGCCTAGGCTATTTTTTCGTTGTGCTGATTCGAAACGGTACATAGAGCGGACAAAATCTTATAAATGCCGTAGCAATCAGAACAACTCCTAAAATGCCAACATATTTGATATTTCCTTCGAGGAAAAATAATCCTAATAACGCAATACCTAATATGAAACGAATCATGCGATCAACTGAACCAACATTCGCTTTCATTTTCTCTTCCTCCCCTCACCTTTCTATCTTTATCATAGAGGAAAAAAGCGAATCGCTCCGTGATAAAATCACATTGTCGCAAATTTGTCACATAGTCTCTCTTTGTCCACAATTTTTACTTTCCCACGCGCGAGTTGAACGTATCCTTCTCGCTCGAGCTGTTTTAAAATGCGGCTGACAACTTCACGCGCTGTTCCAAGCTCGATCGCAATGTGCTCATGCGTCATCTCGATCATATTTGTTTTATTTTTCTTGCATCTGTCAAGCAAAAATTCAATGAGACGCTTATCCATTTTTTCAAATACTATATGCTCGATCATTTGCATCATCGCCATAAACCGATTCATCATCATATCATAAACAAACGTTTGTAGCTGTGTGTTTGTTGCCATCATCGTTGCAAACGTATCTTTTGGAACGATTATCGCTTCCGCATCTTCTTCCACAATTGCAGTAGCTGGAAAAGGTGAATGCGACAATACACTTGAAATGGTCAACACGCATGACTCTCCACGACAAACACGATATAAATTGACTTCTTTTCCGTTTTCTCCAATCTTTGCTACTCGGATGACGCCAGAAACGATGAATGCTACATGTTCACACATATCCCCCTCCCGAAAAACAACGGTTCCTTTCGGGAGCTTTACGTTTATGTATAAGTTATCGTACAAAAATGGAAACAATATTTCTCCCCTCTCCTTTCTTAATAATATTACAACGTATCAACCGCCCCTTTCCATACAAAAAAACTTCCCTAAAATAAGAGAAGTTTTCTAAGTCCCACAAAACGTCCGATACGGTCGGGCAGACGGTGCAGGGGGCTTGGCGTATTCTTCTTGCTCTTTCGTGTAGGCATACGGATATTTCAACACGTGAAGCAGTCGCTCCATGACCGTATCGTCCCCATACTCGACCGCTGCCGAAAGCGCTTCTTCCACCCGATAGTTGCGCGGAATAATTGCAGGGTTGTGTTGCCGCATTCGTTCATGTACTTCATCTTTCGTAATGTCTTGGCGGGCAATTCTTTGTTGCCAACGTACATACCAGTCCCGAAACTCTTTTTCGTTGAAATTCCATTCATCTAGCGTTAACGCGCGAAACGTATTCGTATAGTCGAGGTGATATGTGTACATCAAATGAAGAAGCTCCCCAATGAGTTTTTTATCTTCCTCTTCTTCCGTGCAAAGTCCGAGCTTCGCGCGCATCCCTTGTAGCCAATACGTTTCATACAACGTCGGAAATGGAGCGATCGTCTCTTGCGCAAGTTCGATGGCTTTTTCTTCTTCTTCGTGTAAAAGCGGCAAAAGACTTTCTGCAAGGCGGGCGATGTTCCATCCAGCCATATACGGCTGATTGCCGTACGCATATCGCCCTTGCGTATCAATCGAACTAAACACCGTCTTCGGATCGTACACATCCATAAATGCGCACGGTCCGTAATCAATCGTCTCGCCGCTAATCGTCATATTATCCGTATTCATCACCCCATGAACAAATCCAACCAATTGCCAATTCGCCACAAGCGCCGCTTGCTTTTTCATCACTTCTTCAAGTAAAAAAACATAGCGGTTGGATGCATGTTCACCGTTCGGATAATGGCGCTTTATCGCATAATCGGCTAATTGTTGCAATTCCTCTTTCGATAAAAAACGAGCCGCATATTGAAACGTCCCGACACGCAAATGACTCGCTGCCACGCGCGTCAAAACCGCACCTGGAAGTTCTGTTTCTCGAATCACAACTTCCCCTGTCGTCACGACCGCTAAACTACGCGTCGTCGGAATACGAAGCGCATGCATCGCCTCGCTAATGATATACTCACGAAGCATCGGCCCAAGCGCTGCCCGACCATCCCCACCGCGCGAATACGGCGTCCGCCCCGAACCTTTCAGTTGAATGTCGACTCGCTCTCCACTTGGCGTCACATGCTCCCCAAGCAAAATAGCGCGCCCATCGCCAAGTATATTAAAATACCCGAACTGATGCCCCGCATACGCCTGCGCCAAAGGCTCTGCTCCTTCAGGCACACGATTTCCAGCAAACACCGCCACCCCTTCTTCACTCGCTAACGCCTCTACGCTTAGCCCAAGCTCCTCGGCAAGCGAACGATTGAGCATGACAAGTTCCGGGTCACTAACAGGCGTTGGTTGAAGCCTCGCAAAAAACCGCTCAGGCAAGCGGGCATAACTATTGTCAAAGTTCCAATTTGCGTCCAACGTGCTACCTCCCTTATGAAACGTTCAAATTAACGTTTTGGTTGTATGTATTAGTATATCCTATTTTCCTTAATAGTGCTGTGTAGGTGGATTGTCGTGGTGAATGTCATTGAGCTCATTTTGTTTGCATAGCCCAGCAATAGAAATTTGGCTTTAGGATAGCTATCTTATGTGATATAATGAATGTATAATAGTGTAAAAAGTTTGGGGAATTTAACAATGTATTACGATCCTCAGTTACCACTGTATCATGGAACAATTAGTTTATATGCAAATATCATTGCCAAACAAGGAATTCAAATATACCCTAGAGGCAAGGGTGGGGCGGACTTCGGTCCTGGTTTTTATGTAACGACTCATTTTAATCAAGCTCGAGAATGGGCACTTCGCAGAAAAGAAAGGCCTATTCCTATTCCACACGCGCTTGAACGAGAAGGAATTACTATTAGAGACTTTCTAGGAATGAAAAAAGATTTTCAGCCTGTTGTACTTAAAATAACGGTTAAAAACGAAAATAACTGGTTAAATTTAAAACATCGCATTTTTGATCAAGAGAATGAACAATGGCAACGTTTTGTATGGACAATGAGACAAATAAATCACTCTTTTCCTCCATGCGACTACGATTGGATTTATGGGCTAGTGGCAGACGGCGGGTTACAGTCAACAGATTATAAAAATATACGTGCTTATAAAGACAAAGATCAGCTAGCCGTGCTCACGAATGTAGCTATACAGTACTTACAAATTTCGGAGGTGATTACATGTCCATAATCATTTCAAAAGATATCAAAATGATGGTTCAACACATTATACGCGAATTAGTCGAAGAATTTGGTAAAAGTGAAATAGAAGCAAAAGAGCTTATCCAAAAATCAGATGTTGTTCGTTCGTTAATGATAGATCCAATGGGCTTTCACGAATCTCCTTACAATTGGGCTTTAAGCATATTAACCGATGCAAATGATGTAGAAGCGTTAGAAAAATATTTAAATCACTAATACCCCCAGAGAATGAATGGCGTGCTCCCTGGGGGTTTTTTATACTGTAACCAAAACTCAAAATAAACGATCCATGAACGTTGTTTTCGTGTTTGGGTGGAGAATAAAAATTACTCAAGAGTGTTTTATTCGAAATAAGGCACCTTTGAGATACTTCAGACTCAAAGATGCCTTAACACCGAAGAAAAAATATATTGAAACGTTAGCAACAACCCCAACGGCTAACTAGATATCACAAGTAACGCTTTTGCTACGCCCCCACAATATCTTCTGAATTTCGATTAATCTCATCGATAATGCTAATAATTCTACGTGCATCGTCTAAGTTTTCTTTAAACAACTCGACAATGCTTCCAACCGGTTTAAACGGTTCTTCTTGTAATACTTTTTTGTCCATCACTCCATTTTTCACAAAATAATCGACGATCAATTTGACAAAGCGGCTTTGGTAAATGTTTAGCCGTTCGTTTGATAAAAATTCCGAAAACGCTTCGTTTGCTGCTTGTGGGTCAAGACCGACCGTTTTGCGCACAAGTTTCATAATTGGTGTATCCCCAAACTCTTTTTCATAATCTTCTTTTGTCCCAAGTTCGTTCCAAAGAATGTGTTCTAACATGTGCAAATCTTGCACGGTTAACTTTTTATGTAACTATTCAGCCACATCATAAAGTGAGCTGAATATTTTTGAACAATCACTACTCTTATACTAACATTTTTATTCCACAACATGCATTAAATTTGGAACAAATTTATTTGAGCGTTAACTTCGCCACACTCTCGACATGTGCCGTATGTGGGAAAAGGTCAAACGGTTGAATGTATTCGACGCGATATTGTTTTGCGAGTGTGTCGATATCGCGAGCGAGGCTGGATGGGTTACAGGAGACGTACACGACCGTTTTCGGTTTGACTTGTAACATCGTTTTTAATAAAGCGTTGTCGCAGCCTGTTCGCGGTGGGTCGACGATGATGACGTCTGGTTTCCAACCTTCTTTCACCCATTTTGGCAACAATACTTCCGCTTTTCCGACCGCATAGGTGACGTTTGTAAAGCCGTGGCGTTCGGCGTTTTGGCGCGCATCGTCAATCGCTTCTGGAATCGTATCCATGCCGCGCACTTCTTTCGCCTCACGAGCAAGCCATAGACCGATGGTGCCGACGCCGCAATACGCATCGACAACTCGTTCGTTTTTCGTGAGCGCAGCCGCTTTTTTTACTTCATCATATAGCTTCACCGTTTGAATCGGATTGAGTTGGAAAAAAGCGCGGGCGGATAGTTCAAACGATAAGTCGCCAAGCGCTTCTTGAATGTACGGTTCACCGGCAAGCACAATAGTTTCATCGCCAAAAATAAGCGACGTTTTTTGTCCGTTTATGTTTTGGGCAATCGATTTCACTTCTGGCAACCGACGTTTCACTTCAGCTACAAGTAGCTCTTTGCGCGGCAATTCTTTTGTCGCTGTCACAATGACAAGTTGCACATCGCCTGTAAAAAACCCGACGCGCGCTACAATCGTGCGCACGACACCTGTTCTTTTTCGCTCGTGATAAATCGGAATGCGCAAATCTTGCAAAATCGTTTTCACGACCGTTGTGACACGGTTGGTAGCGTCATGTTGAATGAAACAGCGGTCGATGTCAATGAGCTCGTGCGAGTTCATGCTGTAAAGCCCGGCGATGACGCGCCCTTTTTTCACTCCGACTTGAAATTGACTTTTGTTGCGATAGTGCCACGGGTCATCCATGCCAATCGTTGGACGAATATGAAGTTCTTCTACATTGAATCGACTATGGCGCTCAAGCGCTTGAATGACGATATCGCGCTTTGCTTCGAGCTGCGCATGGTAGTCTAAATGTTGCAGCTGGCAGCCACCGCATCGGTCATATACAGGGCAAAGCGGTTTGACGCGGTGCGGTGAGCGTTTTCGAATGCGTACGATTTTTCCTTCGGCATACGTCGGATACACATTCGTCGCTTGAACGACGACTTCTTCTCCCGGAAGCGCTCCCGGAACGAACACGACTTGTTTTTTAAAATAGCCGACACCTTCTCCGTTAATACCTAATCGTTTAATGGTGAGTGGAAATTGTTGTCCTTGTTGTAACATGGCGATCTCTCCTATTCAATACTTCTCCATAAATATAGCGACGCGTAGCTTAAATACGGCCCCCATCGCTTGCTTAGCGCCTCCATTTGCGCCATTGAAGGTTTCGTTTCTAACAAAAGCAGTTTTTGTACGGCTCGCTGTAAGCCAATATCCGCTTTTGGAAACAAGTTCGGACGACCGAGCCCAAACAACAGGAAGTTTTGCACCGTCCACGGTCCGATGCCGCGCAACGGAAGCAAGGTGTCCATCACTTCTTTATCCGTTGCCTCCGCTAGCTTGTTTAGTGCTAATTTTCCTTCAGCAACGAGCCGCGAAATATCGATAATGTATTCTGACTTTTTTTGGCTAAATTGCAACGCTTTCAGCTCATCGTACGATAAGCGGGCGATTTGTTCAGGGCGTGGGTAAAACCAAATTCCATCTATTTCACGCCCAAACGTTTTCACAAACCGCTCGGTCATTTTGTACGCCACTTTCATATGTAGCTGCTGATGAATAATGCATTTAATTAAGCAAAAATATAAATCCGGTTCTAACACAAGTGGCGTTCCTTCATGTTCACGGAAAATTTCCCGCAATTCCGTTTGCAAAAAATGCTCGTGAATCGGCAAAAGGGAGCGATCCCAATGCAATATGTGAAACAGACGGGATAATATTGCTTCTTTTAATTGTTCGTACTGCGCTTCAACAAGAAAAGCCGGTACTTGTTTTGTTCCGATACTGCGAACGAAAACAGCAACTGGAGTTTCATTTATATAAAGCGGGATCACTAGTTGTTGCTTTTCGATGTCTACTTTGGCTAACGGGTCTTGCGCTAACCGCTCTAATACACGTGAAAAATCGTATGGAGCTTCTACTTCAATTCGTTGTTGCCACATGTCTATTCCTACCTTTTTTCCTTCTATTATAACGAAACAAATCCCTTTGCACATCGTCAAAGGGAAAAAAGCCAAGTAGGAACATTCATTTTTTGCAGCATGAGATCGTCTAAGCTCTTAAAAACATATCCTTCTTTTCGCAAATCGTCAACAATTTTGGCAAGCGCATCGGCATTATCTTTTGACACCGTATGCAGCAGTATAATGGCACCCGAATGAATTTGTTTCATGACGTTATTGTAAGCATATGACCATCCCTTTTGATCGTGAACGTGCCAATCGACGAACGCTAATGACCAAAAAACATGATAATAGCCGAGTTCGCGCGCAACTGCAAGCGTCCGTTCGTCAAAAACGCCGCGCGGTGGACGCACATAGCGCATATGCTTTTGTCCCGTCAACAGCTCTGTTTTTTTTCTGACCATTTCAAGCTCCTCACGCAACTTTTCATCACTGACGGTCGTTAAATCGGGATGGTGCCACGAGTGGTTGCCGACAATATGCCCTTCATTGACCATGCGTTTGACTAAATCAGGGGCAGATTGTAAATAATGACCGGTCACAAAAAACGTCGCAGGAACTTTTTTTTGTTTGAGTATGTCTAAAATTTGGGCGGTATAGCCGTTTTCATATCCGTTATCGAACGTTAAATAAATATATTTTTTCGTTGGATCACCTAAATAAAATGCATCGTATTTGGCGAGTAACTCGTCCAATTGTTTTCCTGCAGAAGGAGGAATGTGATTTTCGCTTCGCTTAAATCCCCATGACATCGCCTCTACTTGACTAAGCGGCAAACATAAAAAGAAGAAAAGCAACATGATGATTTTTTTCACTTCTTACACCTCCGTATTCATTTCAATGATAGGTTGTGCAAAAAGAAGCATAAAAAATCCGCCTAGCTACTCGCTAGACGGATTTTCGTTAAAATACACGCTCTTTAAATTGGGCTAATTTTTCAAGCGATGATTTTTCGACGTCTTCGTGCAAGCTGTTGCCATGTGAATCCATCGTGACGACGGCTGTAAAGTCTTTTACACGCAAATGCCACATCGCTTCTGGAATACCAAATTCTAAAAAGTCGACACCTTCAACAGATTGAATGCAATCCGCATAATATTGAGCTGCACCGCCGATAGCATTTAAGTACACGCCACCATGTTCTTTTAACGCTGCCAATGTTTTTGCACCCATGCCGCCTTTTCCGATGACGGCACGAATGCCGAACTTTTTCATAATTTCCCCTTGGTAAGGCTCTTCGCGAATGCTCGTCGTCGGACCAGCTGCTTTCACGTGCCATTTTCCGTTTTCATCTTTTAACATCACCGGTCCACAGTGATAGATGATTTGACCGTTTAAATCAACTGGGGCATCATGGTCCATTAAATGTTTATGAATCGCATCGCGACCTGTATAAATCATGCCGTTAATGCGAACGACATCGCCTACTTTTAGCGAACGAATTTGTTCTTCTGTAATTGGCGCCTCAAGTACAACTTCGCGCGCTTCTCCTACAACCTCTGTTTCTTCTTGTTGGAAGTCAACGTCATCTCCTTCTTGATATAACCATTCTTGAATGTCACCTGTATGCGGATCAATGGTTACACCTAAGCGACGGAACGCCCAACAGTTGTATGCGACAGAAACGAAAAAGCTTGCCGGAATGCGGTGCATGACGCCAATTTTACAGCCGAGTAGCGTCGTTTCTCCGCCAAATCCCATCGTGCCGATGCCGAGTTTATTCGCTGCTTCCATAATGTATTCTTCTAATTTGCGCAAATCTTCGTTCGGGTTCACATCGTCAACAGGGCGGAATAGCTGCTCCTTCGCTAAGTCGTATCCAGCAGAACGATCACCGCCGATGCCAACGCCAATAAATCCCGCGCTACAGCCTTGTCCTTGCGCTTGATATACCGCATGTAAAATACATTTGCGAATGCCATCTAAATCACGTCCTGCGCGACCAAGCCCTTCTAATTCACAAGGCAAACTATATTGAATGTTTTTATTTTCACAGCCGCCACCTTTTAAAATTAAACGAACATCAATATAGTCTTTCTCCCATTGCTCAAATTTGATGACAGGCAGTCCAATTCCTAAATTATCACCGCTATTTTCCCCTGTTAACGAATCAACCGAATTTGGACGCAATTTGCCGTCTTTCGTTGCTTGAGCGATCGCTCGACGAATCGCCTCTTTCATCTCCATTTGGTTGACACCTACAGGCACTTTAATTTTAAATGTCGGCAAACCTGTATCTTGGCAAATTGGCGATACATTTTCATCTGCCATTTGAATGTTTTGCACGATCGTCGCGAGCGACATTGCTGCTCTCGTTCCTGCGTTTTCACGTAACTTTGCTTTCGCAATGGCACGTCGTACATCTTTTGGCAACTTCGTTGACGTTTCGACGATCAGCTTGTACATACTCTCTTGAAACTTTTCCATCACCATGCCCCTTCCCCTTTGCTCAATATGTAACAATTTTTTGAATTCTCCACTTGTATTATACATCTTTTTCAAATATGAAAAAAAGTCGCCTAGCGACTTTTTTCCCAATCTTTTTTAAACCGCTCGTATTTCATTTCTAAGTCGTCAATCATTTGAATGAGCCGGTCGATGTCTTCTAATTCAGCTGTTTCCGGATCAAGCGCCTCAAGCACTTCAAGAAACATATTTAAGCGCGTTTTTAAATAGGATAGTTGTAGATTTTCATCTGATACTGCGTTGCCCAACGTCGTCACCTCGCTTTTTCTTTATCGTACACGATCGAAACATCATTGACAACGATTCACTTCACTTTGCATAATTATCGTTAGTCCGATTTTAAAATAAAAGGAGCTTGGTTATGGGAACTTTATTACGTCAAGCGATCACCCCTACATTTGATCCGTGGGAAGCATATATGGATGTTGAACAGTACGGAAGCATGCAGTTGACAAATATCGAGTTTACGACAACGACGCTCTGTAATATGCGTTGTGAGCATTGTGCGGTCGGTTATACGTTGCGTACGAAAGATCCTGAGGCGCTGCCGCTTGAACTTCTTCTTCGCCGCCTCGATGAAATTCCGTATTTGCGCTCGTTAAGCATTACAGGTGGCGAGCCGATGCTTTCACTTAAGTCTGTCGAACAATACGTCGTGCCGTTGTTAAAATACGCGCATGAGCGTGGCGTACGCACACAAATTAACTCGAACTTAACGCTCGATTTAGAACGATACGAAAAAATTATTCCTTATTTAGACGTTTTGCATATTTCGCATAACTGGGGCACAATTGATGATTTCGTTGAAGGTGGCTTTGCGATGATGGAAAAAAAACCAACCGTCGCACAGCGTGAACGTTATTTTATACGCATGATCGAAAATGCACGTGCGATTTCGAATATGGGAGTAATTGTGTCGGCAGAAACAATGCTAAATAAGCGAACGCGACCACATTTAGAGACGATTCATCGTCAAATTGTGAATGAAATGGGCTGTAAACGCCACGAAGTGCATCCGATGTATTCGAGCGACTTCGCTAGCAGTTTAGAAACGTTAACGTTAGATGAACTGCGCGAAGCGATTCATCATTTACTCGATATACGTGATGAAAATGTTTGGATGTTATTTGGTACATTGCCATTTTATCCATGCAGCGACAACAAAGAAGATTTAGCATTGTTAAAACGTTTATATGAAAGTAAAAACGTAACGGTAAGAAACGATCCAGATGGACGTTCAAGGCTAAATGTCAACATCTTTACTGGTGACATTATTGTTACTGATTTCGGTGATGAACCGACGCTCGGAAACATTCAAACCGACTCGCTTCTTTCTGCTTATGACAAATGGATGAAATCCGATTTAGCAAAATCGCTAAACTGCCATTGTCCGTCCGTCAAATGTTTAGGACCAAACGTGCTTGTAAAAAACCGTTATTATCCGAATGTCGATTTTACAACAAGAAAAGCAAAAATTGAGCGATAAAAGAGCTTGTCGAACATCTCGACAAGCTTCTCTTGTCATCGTGGTACGTCGCTTGCGACAAAAGCGAATGAGATCCGGTCTTGTACAGGAATCCAGGCACCGATGCCTTGCGATGTGACGTTTTTCACGACAATGCTTTTTTTCTTGCCTTTTAAGACGATATATACTTCCCCGTATGTCACTTTCCCTTTTTCATTGACCGCAGGGGCATAGGCATATAAGTATCCTAATTTTTTCGGTGGGACGTTATATGCTTGCTCTTTTTTTGTTCCCATGCCGATCCACGTGCTAAAAGAAAGTGGCAAGTTTGTCTTTTTCATCGCTGTTAAAAGCATCATTTTTTTCACATCTTCTTCATTCGGAATGCTTGCGGTTAATCCGCCCCGAACTTGTTTTTGCATCTCTTGCCGATAAGTTAGCCGCACCGTTGTTTTTCCGCCCCGATTGTCAATAAAGTTTGTATTCACTTTTTGATACTCCCAATTTGTCGATGTTTCTGTCGATTCATAATTTAGCGGCCACTGCCCTAAATAAATCGTCGCTTCATAACCGATCGCAAACGGTGTGCTTGAAATCGACGATTCGTTTAAAAGACGAATTAATTCCGGATTTTCAATTTTAACATTCGCCGACTGAAGCAGTTGCTTAGCTAGTTCGCTTGGTTGCAAATACGGTAAGTTTTGCGTCGGATTTGGATACGTATTTTCTTTTGAAATGTCGATGACCGATGATGGAAGTTTGACCGTCGCTTCACTAATCGTTGGCATACATAAGAAAACGAACATGATGCTTAAAGCAAACCATCTTTTCATGCGCAGACTCCTTTCTTTTTGCGTCGTTCATCGTTATTTTTTTCAAAAGTGAACAATTTATCCTCTTTACAAAAAAAATCCGTCAGCCATTCCTGACGGATTACAGCAAATAAAATCCGATTCCCATAATCATATATGCTCCAAGCAATGTCGCTCCTTCAAACCAGTTCGTATCTCCATCGTTAGAAAGCACAATTGTTAACAATACCGCTGTCACCATTGCAACAAGTTCTGGGAGTGTAAAGACGAGCGCCATTTTCGTTGGAAACAAAAGTGATATAAGTACTAAAACAGGTGCAACAAACATCGCGATTTGAAGCGTTGAGCCGACAGCAATTTCAACAGCGACGTTCATTTTATTTTTATATGCCATAATAATGGCGGAAGCATGTTCAGCGGCATTTCCGACAATCGCGACAATAATGACACCAATAAACAATTCGCTCCAACCAAATGAATGAGCAACGACTTCAAACGTATGAACTAAGCTTTCTGATACATATGCGACAGCTACAGTAGCAAGCGCTAAAATAAGCATCGCTTTTCCTTTTGACCATTCGGGCTCTTCATGTTCTTCCACATCTTCTTTATGTTGATATACACCGCGATGCGTAACGAGTTTAAAATATAACGCTGCTAAGTAAAGAGCAATCATAATGACTGAAATGCCTACGCTTAACGACAGCGTCTTTTGTTCATTCATCGTCATCGAAAATACTTCTGGGATAACGAAAGCAACTAAAATAGCAAATGTTAGTAAACCTGAATTATGACGCGCATCATATACGTTAAATGATTGTCGTTTATATTTCAGACCGCCAACAAAAAACGATAATCCTGCCACAAGCAATAAGTTGCCAAGCACAGAACCCGTCAACGACGCCAACACGACACTCACTAAGCCAGCTTTGAGCGCAAAAATGGATATAATCAATTCTACTGCATTGCCAAATGTCGCATTTAACAAACCGCCAATGCGTGGCCCAGCTACGATAGCTAAGCTTTCTGTCGCTCGTCCCATATAACTAGCGAGCGCAATAATTGTGACACAATAAACGACAAACATCGGCGTTGCAGGCCAATGAAGCAAACTTCCTGCAACAGAAAGCGGCACACCAATCGCCGTCAATAAAAAAAAGATGCGTTCCATCGAATCGTCCCCTTTTTCAATTGTGGAATATTAACCATATTTTACACAAATTCATTTCCGTTTTCATCTTTCTTTTTTATTGCTTCTTTTCATCAAACATTTTAACATCGAACATAGTGAACACGTTACAGGAGGAAACTATGCGACAACGTCACTTTTTCATTTTAGTTAGCATTGTCATGATTTCAGGTCTTTCTCAAGGACTATTGTTGCCTCTTATTTCTGTCATTTTTGAGCAGAGCGGTGTGCATTCCTCGCTTAGTGGCATACATGCGACAGCGATGTATATCGGAGTTCTAATCGTTTCTCCATTTTTAGAACGTCCGCTTCGTCGCTACGGATTTAAACGTTTCATTATGATCGGCGGGGCAATCGTCATCGTTTCTTTAGCGATGTTTCCGATGTCATCATCGCTATCGTTTTGGTTTGTCCTTCGTTTGTTAATCGGAATTGGCGATCATATTCTTCATTTCGGTTCGCAAACGTGGATTACATATGCCTCCCCTATTCATCGACGCGGTCGCAACATTTCGTTGTATGGTTTATCGTTTGGCGTTGGTTTTATGATCGGACCGCTTCTCGTTCCGCTCGTTCACATGCACGAAGCGTTACCGTTTATCGTTTCATCATTGCTTAGCTTATGTGGATGGATATTATTATTTTTCCTACCACATACGTATCCACAAACGAGCGAGACCGAGAAAATCGGAGCAGTTCGCTTTTTTCATGCTTGGAAACAAGCATGGCCCGCATTGTTGTTGCCGTTTGGTTACGGCTTTTTAGAGGCATCACTTCATAGCATGTTTCCTGTGTATGCGTTGCGACACGGCCTAAACATTGAGACGGTCGCCATGATACTTCCAGCGTTTGCGCTTGGCGGGATCGCTTTTCAACTTCCGCTCGGCACGTTAAGCGATCGTTTTTCACGAAAAACGATCATTGTCGTTTCGTTAACCATTGGAGCCATTTGTTTTATGATTGCACTGTGGCTCACTTCCCCTGTGCAACTGACAACAACCTTTTTTATCGCTGGCATGTTTGTCGGTTCGCTTTTTTCACTGGGTATGGCGTATATGACAGACTTATTGCCAAAATCGCTTCTTCCTGTCGGCAACATTTTGTGCGGAATGTTATACAGCGTTGGCAGCATATGTGGCCCTGCCACTGGCGGTGTTGTACTACAACATCAAGACCAACTATTTTTCATTAGCGTCAGCTGTCTTCTACTTCTTTTATTATTTGCACAACGCCCGTTCACAAAATTTTCAAAATATTTTTCTAAAAAAAACGAAAAAAACATTGACGCTTTTTAACCCTCTGTTATATAATACAATTAAACAAAACAAACTGTTTTAAAACAGAGGGGAGAGCGATTATAATGAGCAGAGAAGAGAGAAAAAATATGATTGAATTTATTACAAAATTACGTAGCTTTAATCAAGAGCAACTCATCTATATGACAGATGCAGAAATTGAACATATTTACAACCAAACATACTATCATTACGAAGAGATCGCAGAATAAAGAGGGATGTGCAACACATCCCTCTTCTTTTTAATGGTATCCGTTTTGTCCGTTTGCGCTACTGCTTGTTTTATGTTTCGGACGACTTTTTCCTTTTTGCTTTGTTCCGCCGTCTTTTTTCGTTTTTTTCGTCACGTATATGCCCCCTTCATAACTGCCTTCACTTTTAATGTGGTTTGTACAACTTTTTTTATGTGAGGAAATGACTACCGAATGCGCATTTTCCCTTCTCGTTTACAACAAAAAATGGCATTTAACTCTCCACCTAATACAATCATCATTCCCGATAAATAAAACCAAACCATCAATGCAATAATGCCACCGAGGCTACCATACATAGCAGAATAGTTACCAAATTGATTCACATAATACGAAAAAGCAAGCGAGACGATCATCCAACCGACCGTCGCAAATAGTGATCCACTCCACACATCACGGAATCGAACATATTTACTAGGGGCAAAAACGTATAACACAGAAAAAACAAAAAATAAAATGACAAAGCTCACAAACCAGCGAAGTGTTTCCCACACGTGCAAAAACACATCGGAAAGCCCAAACGATGAAAAAAGAAATGTACCAATCATTTTACCGAATACAGGAAAAACAAGGGCAACAATAATGACAAAAATCATCGCAAATGTAAGTAAAATCGAAATACCTCGCGAAACGAGAAAAGAGCGCGTTTCTTTCACATCGTATGCACGATTTAAAGCGCGAATAATGGCCGACATGCCATTTGATGCAGCCCACACCGTCGCCAGAACGCTAAAGGACAACCATTTTCTACTTTGCGACTCCATCAACTGTTTCACGTTTGTTTCAATCAAATGTGCCGTTTCGCTTGGGGCATATTGACTTAAAAAGGCGATCACATCTTCATGCGGAATCGGCAAATATGATAAAAACGTCAATAGAAACAGTAAAAATGGAAATAAAGAAAGTAAAAAGAAATATGCCAACTCAGCAGATAAGTCAAAAACTTCATCTTCATCAAACCGTTTCATTAGCTCACGGACAACGGAAAAGCTAATAACCATCTTTCTCACCACCTCGCTCCTTATGTGGAGCGTTTGCGAATTAGCTCTCCAATCCACTCCATCACTTGCGGTGTTGTTTCTTTTACTTCACTTAGTTTATTCACAATAAACTGCAAATCATTCATCATTTCGTCCACATGTTGTCTCGTTTGATGAACCGTCTCCTTTATTTCTTCTACGCTATCCATCCACTCACGACACGTTTCTTTAACGAATTGTCTTGTTTTTTTATCAGCTAACAACAAAGCTATGCCTGCTAATGCAATCCATTTCCCCTTCCCCATCGCTGTTACCTCCTTATAACGAATGATCCCGTTTTATTCGCTCCAATATATGCTTACATCCTTCTTCGACTAATTCGTACACCTCTTCAAAATTTCCTGTAAAGTACGGATCAGGGACATCGTCTATACGACGGTTTGGCACAAAATCCATAAAACGGGCAATCATAGCTTGTGACGGATCGCCGACAAGGCGACGAAGGTGGGCGATATTGTCGCTATCCATGCCAATGATATAATCAAATGTATGGAAATCTTCCTTTGAAATTTGACGTGCTTTTAACCCTGTAAAATCAATTTGTTTTTCCTTTAAAATGCGCTGAGTCCCATGATGTGGTGGTTTCCCCACATGCCAATTGCCTGTTCCTGCCGAATCAACGGAAATGACTTGATCAAGCCCCTCCTGTTTTACAAGATGACGAAATACAGCTTCCGCCATCGGAGAACGACAAATATTTCCTAAACAAACGAATAGTACGCGAATCATTTCACTTCACCTCACATATAAAACAATGATACAATGAACGAAATTACTCATGAAAGGATGACGAATGTGCATTTATCGGTTGAACAAATGATCGAGCAAATAAAAGAAAAGTTAAAAGTATTAAATTTTGATGCCATTAAACCAGACCATTTTGATGAACAACTATACGACGAATTAAAAGATATATACGATATGGTGATGAGAAAGCAATCATTTAGTCCAAGCGAAATGCAAGCGATCGCTGAAGAGCTTGGAAACTTGCGAAAAAAATTATAAAATTGTTTGTCCGACAATGAGTAGCGACGGATGATCTGCCAGTGCAATTTCTTCATGCGTATCCGTATATCGTATATATGGACGTTGCATATGTTCAATAATTTTTGTCACGATGGCGTTTCTTCCGTCGCTCATTTTCACTGTTGTTCCTGGCAAATAAGCAGGAATGGTGTCAACAAACAGCCGCACAAGTTGTTGGCTATAGCGAATTCCACTCCGTGCCATAATAATTTCAAGCGCTTCGTGCGGTGGCACAAATTCGGAAGAAATTAAATTTTCATATTCGTTGGCAATCGCACAAATTTGAGCGTACAAATGAATGTTCGTTTCTTTTAGTCCTCGCGGTGTACCAGATCCGTCTGCATGTTCATGATGTTGATACGCCATATGCGCGCATAATAAACTCACTTCCCGCTCTTTTCGTAAATATTCAAATCCTTTCACTGTATGATGCTCTTCGCCTTCTATTTCTTTTCCAATGTCATGAAACAACGCCCCAATCGCTACGTCACGCAATTGTAAATCGTTGAAATTCAGCTTCTTTCCTAGCTGCAACGACAATAATGCGACGTTGACCGCATGAGCGTACGGTTGCATGTCCATTGCAAGCGATGTCGCTGGAATGACCGCTAACACTTTTCTTTTTTTCACTTCATCAACGAGCTTTACCGCTAGTTTAAACAACGAACGAAGCGGTAATTCTTCTCCCTTTCGTACAGCATCAAACGCTTGCTGAACAACTTCAATCGCATCCATCCACGATGGCATATCGAGCAACTCTTCCAACGTGATCCCTTCGGATACCGCATCTTCTACAAATACGTAACAAATATCCATCTGTTTTAGTCGTTCAACATATTTTGGATGAATTTTTCTTCCTGCTGCTAATAACACGCGACGATGGCGATCATAAATCGGGCGTGCCAATTCCATCGTTCGTTCATCGTATTCTTCTAATAAAATGAGTCGCAAACATATTCCACTCCCTTCAACATCTCCCATACAAACAGTATAATCATGTTTTTTTTCATTTGCCATGACGTTTTTTAAAAAATAAATTCCGATAGAAAAACTAGGATTGACATTCGAGTGAATTGTGTTAAAATTTAAAACAATCAAACATTATAGGTGGTATGGGAAAGGAAGATAACACATGATTACGTATGAAACATGGGATAGTGAACAAAAACCTACTTTTCCAATAGATAATGACGAAAAAGGGGCATTACACGTGCTCACATGGGCTTATGAACATTACGGTAAAGACCTTTTATATGCGTGCAGTTTCGGGATTGAAGGGATTGTGCTTATTGACCTTATTTCTCAAGTGAAAGATGACGCTGACATCGTGTTCCTCGATACACAGTTACATTTCGCTGAAACGTATGAAACAATTGAACGGGTTAAACAAGCATATCCCCGCTTGCGCATTCATTTACAAACACCTGCGTTATCACTTGAGGAACAAGAACAGCAATTCGGCGCTGAACTTTGGAAAATGAATCCAAACAAATGTTGTGAACTAAGAAAAATTATCCCCCTTCGTCAAGCGATGGCAGAAAAAAAAGCATGGATTTCGGGACTGCGCCGTGAGCAATCGCCAACGCGACAACATGTTGAATTCATTAATCTCGATAAAAAGTTTCACAACATTAAAGTTTGCCCGCTTATTCATTGGACATGGAAAGACGTTTGGCGCTACGTGCATCGCCACAATCTTTCTTACAATCCGCTTCATGATCGCGGATATCCAAGCATCGGTTGTGCACCATGTACATCCCCCGCCTATACGGAAGAAGATTTACGTTCTGGCCGATGGGCTGGGCTAGGGAAAACAGAATGCGGCTTGCATGAGTCGTAAACAAAGGGGGGAATGCGTTGGTTACAGTGGCTTTTATTATCGCTTTTTTCTTTGCTATGAACATTGGAGGAAGCGGTGCCGCAGCAACAATGGGTGCTGCTTACGGATCAGGCACATTGTCAAATAAGCGAATCGCCCTATTCATATGTGCCGTTGCCATTTTTCTCGGCAGCTTAAGCGGAGGAGAAGTCGTTAAGACGATCGGTTCCGGGATTGTTCCTACATCGATTTTGAAAACAGATCTTGTCGTCATCGTTTTAGCAGCGGCAACCATTTCGCTATTTGCCGCGAACGTGCTCGGCATTCCGTTATCAACGAGCGAAATTACAGTTGGGGCGGTCGTTGGCGTAGGCATTGCGTACCAAAGTTTGTACATCAGCAAACTTCTTTGGATCGTATCATTTTGGCTCATTACACCACTTGCTGCATTTTCTTTAGCTTTTTTCATTAGCAAATGGTTAAAAGGAAAAACATTGAGACAAAACAAATGGGTCAGCTTTTTGCTTATTATCGCTGGATTTTTCGAGGCATTTTCAGCAGGAATGAACAATGTTGCCAACGCTGTCGGTCCTCTCGTCGGAGCAGGTTTATTATCCGTCAAACATGGCATCATTTTTGGCGGGTTGTTCGTTGCACTTGGGGCGCTTTTACTTGGAAGTCGCGTGTTAGAGACGAACGGAAAAAAAATTACAACCTTCTCTCAATTGGAAGGATGTGTTATTTCAGGAATCGGGGCAACGCTCGTTATCGTTTCATCTATTTTTGGTCTCCCCGTTCCGTTAACACAAATTACGACATCAGCCATTATCGGTATCGGCACAACGAAAAGCGGTTTTTCGATTTGGCAAAAGCAAATTGTTATTCAAGTGCTGAAAGTATGGGTAGTCTCTCCTATTTTTTCCTTAGCGGTTTCATATAGTTTAATTAAATTATTGCTTCATAGCGATGTTTATACAACGATTGCGATCGTTAGCGTTTGCTTTGCCACACTCGGAACGATTAGCTTAAAAAAGACGATTACAGAGGAACGTCGTTCGTTTCACGAGCATGGCGGCGGCATTTAATCCTATTTATTTGATAAGAATAATAAGTTTAGGGGGCATAAAAAATGAAACAAATTGTATTAAGTAAGGCAGAATTAAGTGACCTCGAATTACTTGCAATTGGTGGATACGAACCGCTCACTGGTTTTTTGGGAAAGGGCGATTATGAGTCGGTTGTTGAAACGATGCGACTAACAAGCGGAGCCGTATGGAGCATCCCTATCACACTTGCGGTAACCGAACAACAAGCGAAACAGCTGTCGCTCGGGGATGAAGTCGAGCTCGTTTTTAATCAAACGGTATACGGCACAATAGAAGTGCAAGATATATATCGACCAGATAAACGAAAAGAAGCGCTGCTTGTTTACCAGACGGAAGATTTGGCACACCCTGGCGTCAAAAAATTATTTGAAAAACCGGATGTATACATTGCTGGGCCTGTAACGCTCGTACGTGAAACAAACAAAGGGGTTTTTTCGTCGTTCTTTTTTACCCCTAAAGAAACAAAACAACGATTTGCAGAGCTTGGTTGGAAAACAATCGTTGGATTTCAAACACGCAATCCGGTTCATCGTGCTCATGAATACATTCAAAAATGTGCACTTGAAATTGTCGATGGTCTTTATTTAAATCCGCTCGTTGGCGAAACAAAAGATGACGACATCCCTGCAGACATTCGTCTAAAAAGTTATCAAGTATTGCTCGAACATTATTATCCAAGAGATCGTGTCTTTCTTGGAGTATTTACAGCTGCCATGCGTTATGCCGGGCCACGTGAAGCCATCTTTCACGCACTCGTACGCAAAAACTTTGGCTGCACACATTTTATTGTCGGTCGTGATCACGCGGGGGTTGGCAACTATTACGGCACATACGATGCACAAAAAATTTTCTTGCAGTTTACAAACGAAGAACTCGGCATTACTCCTCTCTTTTTCGAACATAGCTTTTACTGTACAAAATGCGAAGCGATGGCGTCAACAAAAACATGCCCGCATGATGCGACGGCTCACGTTGTTCTTTCAGGAACAAAAGTACGAGAAATGTTGCGCGCTGGTGACATGCCTCCAAGTACATTTAGTCGCCCTGAAGTCGTTCGTGTGCTCATGGATGGTTTACAAACGGTCGGAGGTGGGCGATGATGAATATTATTTGGCATAAAGAAAGTGTAACAAAAGAAGATCGAAGAAAGAAAAACAACCATCATAGTTTTGTCCTTTGGTTTACGGGATTATCAGGATCCGGGAAATCCACGTTAGCAAACGCTGTCGCGAAAACGTTGTTTGAACAAAATATTCACTGTTACGTACTTGATGGTGATAACGTGCGTCACGGTTTAAATAGCGATTTAGGTTTTTCTACGAAAGATCGCACTGAAAATATTCGTCGCATTGGCGAAGTCGCGAAATTGTTCGTCGATAGCGGCCAAATCGTGCTCACTGCTTTTATTTCTCCGTTTCGCCAAGATCGCCAACTCGTTCGTAATAAACTCGAACAAGATGAATTTGTTGAAGTTTATGTCCGCTGTCCACTTGAAACATGCGAACAACGCGATCCAAAAGGATTATATAAAAAAGCGAGAAATGGAGAAATTCGTGACTTCACTGGCATCGATTCTCCATATGAACCGCCGTTATCGCCAGACTTCGTCGTCGATACAGATCAATATTCAATTGACCAATGCGTTCAACAAATCATTTCTTACTTAAAAAATAAACAATGGATTTAGGT
This sequence comes from Anoxybacillus eryuanensis, assembly GCF_051200995.1. Classification (NCBI taxonomy): domain Bacteria; kingdom Bacillati; phylum Bacillota; class Bacilli; order Caryophanales; family Anoxybacillaceae; genus Anoxybacillus; species Anoxybacillus eryuanensis. Next base: position 54,574 of record NZ_JBPODS010000005.1, read on the forward strand.
GAAGACAATGGGAAAAGTATATTTAGTCGGCGCTGGTCCTGGGGATCCTGAACTTATTACGGTAAAAGGATTAAGATGTATTCAACAAGCAGATGTCATTTTATATGACCGCCTTATTAACGAACAGCTTTTATCGTTTGCGAAACATGATGCCGATTTAATTTATTGTGGGAAGCTACCAAATTACCATACAATGAAACAAGAGACGATTCATCGTTTTTTAGTGAAGTATGCAAAAAAAGGTAAAATTGTAACAAGATTAAAAGGTGGCGATCCTTTTCTATTCGGACGTGGCGGTGAAGAAGCACAAGCGCTTATAAAACACGGCATTCCTTTTGAAATCGTCCCAGGTGTCACATCTGGCATTGCTGTTCCAGCGTATGCTGGCATTCCTGTGACTCATCGTGATTTTAGTGGAAGCGTGGCATTTGTCACAGGTCATCGCCGACTCGACGCCGTAGACGCTGTGCAATGGGAACATTTAGCGAAAGGCGTGGACACACTCGTCATTTATATGGGTGTTAAACATCTTCCGTCGATTTGTAAACAGTTACAGCGATACGGAAAACGACCGCAAACCCCTGTTGCGATCATTCAATGGGGAACGATCCCTGAACAAAAAACAGTTGTAGCAACGTTACAGACGATTGTAGATACTGTAAAGAAACAGGCGATCTCTAATCCAAGTATCATTATTGTCGGAGAAGTTGTTCAGCTACATGAGCAGCTGCAATGGTTTGAAACGATGTTAGAAGAAAAAATGGCACATGGAATGAGGTAACGTATGAAAGCTGTATTATATATTTGTCATGGAAGCCGTTCAGTAGAAGGACAAAGAGAGGCGATCGCTTTTGTTGAACGCCTCTCTTCTTCGATCTCCATCCCCATTCAACATGTATGCTTTTTAGAATTATGCGAGCCGAATATTGTCGCAGGGGTGGAACGTTGTGTTCGCGACGGAGCAACAACGATTTTAGCTGTTCCACTTTTACTATTGTCAGCGAATCATGCCAAACGCGACATTCCGTATGAATTAGAAAAAGCAAAAGAGATGTTTCCTTCTGTGACGATTACATACGGAAAGCCATTCGGTGTACAATATGATATCGTTTCTGCTCTGTCCGCGACGATCGAACACGCTGATGCCATTGTACTAGTTGGTCGCGGAAGTAGCGATACTGAGGCACAAGCGGATTTTAGACAGATCGCACATTTACTACAACATGAGACAAACATCACTGTATATCCGTGCTATTTAGCGGCTGCCTTCCCTTCTTTTTCCGACGTTATCACTTCGCTTGCTCAAACAACAGAGCGTAAGCGAGTAGCTGTTGTTCCGTACATTTTATTTTTTGGCCAGTTGCTTGACTACATTCATCAGACGTTGCAAGCAAACCAAACGAGCGAAGTGTCGTTTACGTTGTATCCTCCCGTTCGAACATACGATGTTTTAGATCACCTCGTTGAAAAACAAGTGAAGGAATGGGGATGAAAGTATGCTCCCTTTTTTTGTACGCATGACAGGGAAAAAAGTTGTTATTGCTGGCGGGGGACAGATTGCGTATCGCCGCCTTCTCCCTCTTTTACATGAGGGAGCTTATATTACCGTCATTAGTCCAGAAGCGATCGATGCCATTGTTCATTTAGCCGAACAAAAACGAATTACGTGGCACCCCCGTCCCATTGAGCCAACCGATTATAGCGATGCTTTTTTGATTATTGCGGCGACAAACGACCCGAATGTCAATGAGCAAATCGCTACATATGCATCACCAAACCAACTTGTCAACGTAGCGAGCAACCATCTTCTCGGCAACGTTCATGTACCTGCATCTTTTTCGCGTGGAAAATTACAAATTGCCATTACGACAGGTGGAGCAAACCCTGCACTTGCGAAAGAAATAAAAAAACAACTAGAACAAATATTTGACGAATCGATTGCCGAGCATGTCGAACAACTATATAAACAACGCCAAAAGCAAAAAGAAGAGCATTGACAGCTCTTTCTTTTATGCTTCTAGCAACAATACTTCTAATGAAGGAGTGCGGGATACGTAACCAACGGCAACGACCGTATAAGACTTATTTGGTTGGAAGCGTACATTGGGAATCGATAAAACCACTTGATTTGTTCCTGCCACTCGCACATCGACATGTAATTTTTCGTTGACTGGCGCTTCAATGTAATCCGTCACCTTTCCAAATGAGGCATTGCGAAATAGCACATCGCCATTGCGCAACGCAATATCTACCGCTGGGGCATCTGGGGAAAAGTGGGCGAAACGCACTTTCGCTTTTCCGTGCGGCGCATATGGTTGGTCGAGCATAGAAAGAAGTTGTAAGCGATGAACATCACCGATCACCGCAAGCGTATACGTCATTTTCGGCAATATTTGAATCGTTTGACTAAGAACTGGAGACGTCGTATGTCCTGCTGGATACACATCGATGCGATGCTCTCCTTTTGGTATTTTCATATATTGACTGAGTTGTTTATATTTCGCATTCCGTAATATTTTTTGCCCATTGACATATACATCAACCGCAGGAGCATTAGGCGATGCATGAAATAAACGAACTCGTCCGGCGTCATCATCTCTATCTTCTTCGCGTGACTTCACGACCTTTTCTACATACTCCATATGTTTTCGCATATACTTTTCATACTGATCCCAATCTTTATATTGATAATAACGCGCCAACAAATCATACATAACTGCTTTTTGAATGTAACGATCCATTTCGTTCACAACCGTTCCTCCCTCGTAAATCTTTTTACGTATTCAACGTATGCAATACAAGGTAGGCTGTTGTATGATTTTTATAGAAAATTTTTTGCGAAGGAGATAAATAGATGGTCGTTCGTTATTCCATTGTTGTGCACGGTCGCGTACAAGGTGTAGGATTTCGTTACTTCGCCCAATATGAAGCAAGAAAACGAGGATTAACTGGCTGGATAAAAAATTGTGATGCCGATCATATGATCGAAATGGAAGTTCAAGGGGAAGTGGAAAAGGTTGAAGTGTTTGTTGATAAAATAAAACAAGGACCACCGTTTGCGTATGTAGAACGCATAGAACAGTACGCCATTCCTACCGTCTCTCATGAAACAGCTTTTCGCATAATATACTGAAAAAAGCTGACCGAGGTCAGCTTTTTTCATGACAACTAGTGCTACATGATCCTTTGACAGAACAAGCCGCACATGTACCACGTTTACTTTTTTGAATAAAACGAAAAATCGTCCATCCCGCATATCCGAAAATGATTGATCCGATAACAACATTTACAATCATATATATCCCTTCCTTTAGAAGCTGAACAAGCCTCCAACTTGGTAAATGACAAACGAAACGATATATGCAAGCACGAGCGCATAACCAATCGAAAACATCGTCCATTTTCGTGAACCTGTCTCTTTATAAATCGTTGCGACAGTGGCTAAGCATGGAACATATAGTAAAACGAACACCATAAAACTAAACGCTGATAGCGGAGTAAAGTGCGTTGCCATCAACCCTTGGAGCGATTCAACATCCGGCACATGATAAATAATGTTCATCGTTGATACAACGACTTCTTTGGCTAAAAAGCCGGTTAACAACGCTGCTCCAGCTTGCCACGTTCCAAATCCAAGTGGGGCAAGCAGCGGGGCAAGTATACCACCGATTATCGCCAGAAAGCTGTCGTCCATATTTACATTAACACCGTGCGGACCAACATAAGATAATAACCAAATGGCAACGGAACCACCAAAAATAAACGTTCCTGCTTTTTTCACAAATCCTTTTCCTTTATCCCACGTGCTACGCCATAGTGCTTGCCATTGTGGCATACGATATGGCGGCAATTCCACGACAAATACCGATGTTTCTTCTTTTAAAATCGTTAACGAAAAAAGTTTTGCAAGTATAAGCGCAAGTGAAATGCCTAGAACATATAAAGAAAGAACGACAATAGCTTGATGTGCTGCAAAAAATGCACCGACAAACAGAGCATATACCGGCAAGCGTGCGGAACAAGACATTAACGGTGTTAACAATGTCGTCACAAGCCGCTCCCGTGGCTGCTCAATCGTCCGTGCCGCCATGACACCCGGAACATTACAACCAAATCCGATAATAAGCGGGATAAATGCTTTTCCGTTCAATCCAACTGCTTCCATTAATCGATCCATGACAAGCGCTACACGCGCCATATACCCTGAATCTTCTAAGAAAGAAATGAAGAAAAATAAAATGAAAATTTGCGGAACAAACACAAGCACACCGCCTACTCCTGCAATCACACCATCAACAACGAGCGCACGGATAAATTCAGAAGCACCGATCACTTCTAACATCGCTGTCACCGAATCGGTTAACGGACCAGCGAAAAAGGCATCAAGCAAATCGGAAAGCGGTGCTCCGAGCCAATCAAATGTAAGTTGAAATAACATATACATAGCTAGTAAAAAAAGCGGAATACCGATATATTTATTCGTCACAACTGCATCGATGCGATCCGTCAGCGTTACCTGTCCGATTTCTGTGCGTTGCACAACTTGTTCGATGACCTCTTTTACAAATGAACGGCGTTTTTCATAAATAAACTGAGCAAGCGACATTCGTTCCGTATGCTGAACTTCTTTTTCTGCTTGTTCATATAATGAACGCCATGTTGCCTCCGGCCATTTTTCTGCAACATAATCACGAACGTAGCTATTTCCTTCATAAAATTGAATGGCTAACCAACGAACTGGGAATTGTTCCTCTGTGCCCCATGACGCGATAAATCGTTCAATCGCTCGTTCCATCGCCTCACCGTAAAAAAGAGTGAAAGGCTCCGTTTGCCCTGTCACTTTTTCAAGCAACGTGTGTTCTATTTGATCGCATCCTTTCCCTGTTCGAGCAATGACAGGAACAACAGGAACGCGCAACGCTTCTGCTAATTTGGCTTGATCGATAAATATGCCGCGTCTTTCTGCGACATCCACCATATTTAAAGCGACTGTCAGCGGTTTACCGAATTCTAATAGCTGCACAGTTAACAATAAATTTCGTTCTAGTTGTGACGCATCGACGATATTTAAAATTTCATCGAACGATTCAGTCAATAAAAATTGCGTCACGACACGCTCATCGCGGGAAAGTGGATGAAGCGAATATACGCCCGGCAAATCAATCATTTTTGCTTTTTTGCTACGCAAAACACCCACTTTTTTTTCAACGGTAACGCCGCTCCAGTTTCCCACATACTCGTACGTTCCTGTTAATTGATTAAACAATGACGTTTTCCCTGTATTTGGGTTACCTACAAGTGCAATACGCATCATAGCGGCTTCACCTGAATGTTCATCGCCTCATGACGGCGGATGCCGACACATTGTCCACAATTTTCGATCATAAATGGGCCACCAAGCGGCATCGTGCATTTCAAACAAATTTCTGCCCCTTCCGTTACCCCCATATCTAACAATCTTCTTTTTACTAAATCACTTACTCGCGATAAATCAACAATTTTCGCACGTTCCCCAACTCGTAATTGCGTCATCGCAACCATACGTAATCCCCCAATTAATAATGATAACCTTTTTCATTAATCATTATAGTACGAGTAAACAAAAACATCTATCTTTTTTTATTGTGTTCACAAAATATTACGATGCGGAGGACACAGGCATATGTTTAAAACATGTCTGTATAATAGCTTCATTCGCTCGTTCGTTTTTTACACAAAACAAACGATCTTCACCGCATATGTCAACACCGAGCACATGCTTGAATCGGAAAAGATAGTCAACGTAAGTGATAAGGGAGCGTAGCGACATTGTCCCTTGATCCCAATTTGTTTGTGCATCTTGAGGGCGAAGCACATCTTTATCAATGCTAATGTATATATGTTTTGTCGGAATTGCGCGCACAATCGTCATTGGCGCATACATGAAATTGCTTTTTGGAAAGATCGTAACATGTGAAGATGTTTGTGAAGTTGCAGAACCGATGATGACAACATGTTTTAATGTCGGAACGTGTTTTTGAGCATATAATACCCATGAACCACATGAAAGAAGTGGAAACAACGTTTGCTCATTCATGTCTGTATGATGGTCAAACAATACGAGCGTAAACGGCTCACGAAACGGCTTAAGTAATGCGTATGAAACGTAATGATAATTCCCGCTTCCGATCAACGTTATCCCTCTTGTATGGCGACATGCTAGTCGTTTTTCAATTTCTTGCATCGCACCGTCATCGCAATATAAATTCGTTCCTTTAATGTCATCCATCTCGATCCATTCATGAGGAAAACGAAGAAGGTTTCGTTGCCACGTATACGTATGATCGAAGTTTAAAAACGTTACACTTGGATGCATACTTCTCCCCACCCTTGTGCAAGTTTTTTCTTCAATCAAATTATACAAACATCTTAATCACATGCACAACGACGTTTTTCGTGAAAGAATTCACATATTTGTCAAAAAACAAATACTAATACCCCTTTATCTATATATATTCTTGTGATACAATTCACAATGTAAGGGGGCTGATCAAGATGAGCAAAAAAATCGTGATAGTTGGTGGCGTAGCTGGTGGCGCAACGACAGCTGCTCGCTTACGTCGTTTAGATGAACAAGCAGAAATCGTAATGTTTGAACGTGGAGAATATATTTCATTTGCAAACTGTGGCCTTCCATATTATATCGGTGGTGCAATCGCAGAGCGTGATGCTTTACTTGTACAAACGGTTGAAGGCATGGCAGAAAAATTTAATCTTGACATTCGTATTCAAAGCGAAGTCATTGCCATTAACCGTGAACGTAAAACGGTAACTGTAAAACATTTGCCAACCGGAAAAACGTATGAAGAAAACTATGATTATCTCGTTTTATCGCCAGGGGCAAGCCCAATAAAACCAAACATCCCAGGTATCGAAGAAGCGAACGATTTATTTACATTGCGCAACATTCCAGATACAGATCGGATCAAAGCATATGTAGATGAAAAGAAACCGAAAAGAGCGGTCGTCATCGGTGGCGGCTTTATCGGGGTAGAAATGGCGGAAAACTTATGGGAACGTGGCATACATGTCACGCTTGTTGAAATGGCGAAGCAAATTATGGCACCTGTCGATTACGAAATGGCGGCGATTCTCCATCAGCATATGAGAGATAAAGGCGTGCGACTCATTTTAGAAGACGGTGTCGCAGCATTTGAAAAGCAAGGAAAAATTGTTCGCCTACAAAGCGGAACAACACTTGATACGGACATGATCGTATTAGCAATTGGCGTAAAACCAGAAAATGAATTAGCGAAACAGGCAGGATTAGCGATTGGCGAACGGGGTGGCATTCAAGTAAATGAATATTTACAAACATCTGATCCATCGATTTATGCCATTGGCGATGCAATCGAAGTGATGGACTATGTTAACGGCAAACCGACTCACATTCCGCTCGCGTGGCCAGCAAATCGGCAAGGACGAATTGTTGCTGACCATATCAATGGTCGAAACACAAACTACAAAGGAACGCTTGGCACAGCGATCGCGAAAGTATTTGACATGACGGTAGCGGCAACAGGAAACAATGAAAAAACGTTACAACGTCTCGGCATACAATATGAAGTGATACACATTCATCCAAATTCACATGCAAGCTATTATCCAGGTGCATTTCCAATTGCTCTAAAACTATTATTTGATCGACAAACAGGTCGCATATTTGGGGCACAAGCAGTTGGTTATGACGGTGTCGATAAACGAATTGACGTCATTGCGACAGCAATCAAAGGCGGAATGACTGTGTTTGACTTACCAGATTTAGAATTAGCGTACGCACCGCCATATTCATCTGCTAAAGACCCAGTGAATATGGCTGGTTATGTCGCAACAAACATCATTGAAGATATGGTTGAAACGATTCAATGGCATGAAGTCAATGAATTAGTGAAGAGCGGAGCATGTCTTGTTGATGTTCGTGAGGAAATAGAACGCGACATGGGCTTTATTCCAAGCTCAATAAATATTCCGCTTGGACAATTACGCAAACGACTTCATGAATTGCCTAAAGATGAAACGATCTACGTATATTGCCAAGTCGGACTACGTGGTTATTTAGCTGCACGTATATTAAGTCAGCACGGTTTCCGCGTGAAAAACTTAGATGGCGGATATAAAACATATGCAGCTGTTTATAGCGAACAACAAGAGCAACGAAAAGAGGAACAAACAGAAAAACAAGTGGAGCGTGTAGACGTCATGAATGTTCAAGCGACAACAACATTAGACGCATGTGGACTCCAATGCCCTGGACCAATTATGAAAGTATATCAAACGATGGAACAGTTAAAAGATGGAGATGTACTAGAAGTAAAAGCAACGGACCCAGGGTTTGCACGCGATATTCAATCATGGTGCAAAAAAACAGGTAATACGCTGTTAAAAACAACTTTTGAAAATAAAATGTTTATTGCCTACATTCAAAAAGGAACGAATAAAATCACTTTACCTGAAAAAGAAACAAGAAAAGACGGCGCAACACTTGTTGTTTTCAGCGGAGATTTAGATAAAGCGATCGCATCATTTATTATCGCATCAGGGGCTGCTGCAATGGGCAAAAAAGTAACAATGTTCTTTACATTCTGGGGGCTCAATATTTTACGAAAAAAAGATGCACCTCCCGTACAAAAAGATATGCTTGAAAAAATGTTCGGCATGATGATGCCAAAAGGTGTCCATGACCTCCCGTTATCAAAAATGAACATGGCAGGCATGGGACCAAAAATGATTCAATACGTCATGGAAAAGAAACATGTAGATGACATTGAAACATTAATGAAAAACGCCATGGCTGCAGGAGTTAAACTTGTCGCCTGCTCGATGTCAATGGACATTATGGGCATTAAAAAAGAGGAATTAATCAATGGAATCGAAGTGGGCGGTGTCGCCACATATTTAGGTGATGCAGAAGAAGCAGGATTAAACTTGTTTATTTAAAAAAATCGGGCTATCTCGCTACGGAGATAGCCCTTTCAAGTATATTCACAGGGGGATCGGGGGAATACACTTAGCATTATTCATTATGACCGTTCTTTTTTGTTTTATACATATGTTCATAAAATTTTTATGCCATTTTTCGTTTATCTATTTTTTTATTTTTTACATATCCCGCTAGTAAAATAGAAGCTGTCACAACAATAAGGAATACGAGCGATTGTGAATCTTTGGAAAAAATCATCCATTTTTTTATTTGTTCATCCTTTAATAACATCTCCCCCGCTGTCCACGCTAAAATACCTGATCCAACATAAGGAATCCATTTATACTTCTCCATCGCCAACACAATCGCCTTCGACCCAAAAATCATAATCGGAATGCTAATGGCGACACCGAAAGCGATCATGCCAATATGCCCGCCTGACGCCCCTGCAATCGCCACGACATTATCTAAACTCATGACAGCATCGGCTACAATAATTGTCCAAATCGCCTTCCATAAACGATCGGCAGCTTGTACGTTCGCTTCTTCCTCTTCATTGATCAACACTTTATATGCGATCCAAAGCAATAATAATCCCCCGGCAAGATGGACGAACGGAATTTGTAATAACAATACAATGACTGCGGCAAATAATACGCGTAAAATAACCGCTCCAGCTGTACCAAATAAAATGGCTCGATTGCGTTGTTTTTCTGGCAACCGACGTGTAGCCATCGCAATAACAATTGCATTATCTCCAGATAAAATAATGTCGATGGCAATAATTTTTAACAAAGCAAGAAGCGCTTCTGATGAAATCATCCAATCACCCATTACAGTTCCCCTTTTTCAATGTACTTCTCCCCTATCTTATCGTGAAGCCCGTCTACATTCAACTTTTGTGTTCCGACATATATGTTAAATTCTCTCTTTATTTTTACAAAAAACGATCGTTGTAATGTATTTGTAACATAATTTAATGGCTATGTAACAATTTTTCGACATCTTTTTTGCTATAATGTAGTCGTCCATGGAACAAGTCTTTTGGAGGTTCAAGCAATGAAAAAAGCTCTAGCCACTACCGCTCTCTTCATGTTGCTATGTTTCACGTATTTTGCAAGCCCTTTCAAAACAGAGGCTGCCTTTTCAGCAAATACGCTCATCGCTGAAGCCCATAAGGTTATTGGCACACCGTATCGTGCAGGAGGAACGACGCCAAAAGGATTTGACTGTTCCGGTTTTGTTAGCTATACATATAAGAAAGTAGGAGTTTCGCTTCCGCATTCTTCGAGTGCAATGTATGCGAAAGGGAAGCCTGTTTCTCTTAACCAATTAGCACCAGGAGATTTACTATTTTTCAAAACGTCGAAACATAAAGGGGTTTCCCACGTAGCGATCTATATCGGCGATGGTCGTATGATTCATGCAACATCATCAAAAGGCGTTCAAGTAAACTCCATCCACCAAGCTTATTGGAAACAACGTTTTGTAGGTGCAAAACGATTATAATGCGAAGGCAAGCACTTCATGCCGAACGTCATTTCGACGCGAAGTGCTTGCTCTCGACAAAAAGCAGGGGACATTCCCTGCTTTTTTCATTATTTTTTCATTTCCTCTCCCGTTTTTCCGATATATAATGTATGTAACATGGGGATGGTGGAGGGACATAACATTGATGACAAAAAAAGAGAAGCGAACGGTGACCATAACTGTTTTTGCTTTCATTTGTTTTTTAGGCATTTTACTATTTAGCTCATCGTTAACAATGACATTTGAGCGGAACCATTTTTTATCGGTTCATACATTACTTGAGTTTTTCAGTATTACGGTAGCCATGGCCATTGCGTTTCAAGGGTGGATTTCATTTCCCCAAGCATTGTCACGCCGTCGTTTACGTATTGCAACAACATTTTTAACTGTTGCTTTTCTCGATTTATTGCATACGCTTACATATAAACAAATGCCTGGCATTATCGTTGCCGATAGCTCGGTTCAACTTTCAACTTCTTTCTGGCTAGCTGCCCGTATGACCCAAGCCATATTTTTATTGCTCGCTTTCTTGCTTCCTGACGGTCCGATTCAGGAAAAAGAGAAGTTTCTTGCTTTCTTCGTTCCATTCCTATATATCGGGCTAGTGTCGGTGGGAATTGTGCACGCTGCAGATTCGCTTCCTCCGCTTGTCATCGAAGGGGTAGGAACAACACCATTTAAAAATGGGATAGAATATATCATTACAACGTTGCATGTTATCACAATCGTTGTACTCATCGGCCAATATAAAGAAAAACGATTAGCACCGACGCTTGATGTCATTGCTGGTTTCGTCTTTTTATTTTTAAGCGAGCTGATTTTTACGTTATATCGTAACGTTTATGATGTGCTAAACATCTTCGGACATATATATAAAGTGATCGGCTTTTCTTACTTTTTACGTGGCTTATACTTGGCATCATTTAAAGAACCGTTTCAGGCAAGAGAGCGCGCTGAACAAGCGCTCGCTAAAAGTCGGGAACAGCTAAGAAAACAGGCGTTATTCGATGAACTAACGAATTTACCAAATCGTCGTTATTTTATCGATACACTTCGTGAACGATTGGAAATAGCGAAAGTAAAAAACGAAACGGTGGCGCTTTTTTTCCTTGATTTAGATAACTTTAAAAACATTAACGACTCACTCGGTCACGCGGCTGGCGATCTTTTGTTGCAATTGGTGGCGAAACGATTAAGCCATTTGCACGATCATTTTGTCGCTCGCCTTGGGGGTGATGAATTTGCGGTCATTGTTTCTGATGTTCCTTCACTTGAACAAGTAGCACAACAGATGATTGATATACTTGGTGAACCTTTTTTCGTCCGTCAAAAAGAGCTGTTTATTACAACAAGTCTCGGCATAAGCATATATCCGACGCACGGTGAAGATGAAATGACATTGATTCAACATGCGGATATGGCAATGTATGAAGCAAAGAAAAAAGGGAAAAATCAATGGGCGATGTACGATCCAACGTTTGAAAAAGAACGGATGCGAAAATCGCTCATTCGTCAGCGACTACACGTTGCGCTAGAGCAACGTGCCATTTCTGTATATTACCAACCAATTATCGATATGAAACAAAATCGGCTTGTTGGCATAGAAGCACTCGCTCGCTGGAAAGACGAAGAACTCGGATTCGTTCCACCAGATGAATTTATTAGTATCGCTGAGGAAGACGGTTTTATTATTCCGCTTGGAGAATATATTTTCCAAACAGCTGTATTAGATTTAAAACGGCTACATGAACAAGGCATGTCTCACATATATGTAAGCATTAACTTATCGCTTCGTCAGTTAAAAAACGAGCAGTTCTTTTCTTTTGTACAACAGCTATTAGAACAAACTTGTCTACAACCACAATATATTGAACTAGAAATTACAGAAAATGTCGCCTTAAGCGATGAAAAACAAGTCATTGAAACGATCCGGGCACTGAAACAAATAGGCATTCGCATCGCAATTGACGATTTCGGAAGCGGCTACTCATCCATTGCCTATTTACGCCATATTTCAGTTGACACACTAAAAATTGATAAATCGTTTATTTTCGAAGTCATTACAAACGAACATACCGCAAAATTAACAGAAGCGATTATCGCACTTGCCCATCGTTTGCAACTTCACATTGTCGCTGAAGGAGTAGAAACAGATCGACACGTATCGTTTTTACAATCCACTCATTGCGACAAAGCGCAAGGTTATTTATTTAGTCCACCTGTTCCTTTTGAACAAGTGGTAAAACAGTTACAAACAGCTCATATACGATAAGGGGAGTACTTGGGGGATGGTAACAGACCATAAGCGACTGCAACAGATAAGTTACACAGGGGTAACAGAAGAAAAGCTACAATCAATTTATATTATTAGAAACTAACAGATGCATTTCCACCAGAGAAAGTAAAAGAAATTTTGCTTGATGGTCGCGGAAAACAATTCGATCCGAAACTCATTGACTTGTTCCTTACAATGTGGAACGATTTTCTTGAGACAAGAGAGCAGTTGGCATGAATCTTTTTAAAAAGAGAAGCACCTCCAGCTTTTTCGGGGTGCTTTTCCTTTTTATAACATTTGTCGCTGAATGATTGCAGCACGTTGGGCGGTTTCTGTTACATATGCTGCCATTTTTTCATTCGCATCTTTTAAATGTTCAACTGTCGCACTTACTTCTTCAAGCGATGCGCTCGACTGCTGAATAAAGACAGAAAAATCGCTAATGGAACGATCCATCTTCTCCCCTTGCTTCTCTAGCTTTTCGCTAATGATAAAAAAGTAAGATAATTGTTCTTGCAAATGATTTAACGACTGATACAATTTTTCAAAATACACATTCACTTCATCCGTTAACGTCTCATTTTTCGTTAATTGTTCACTCGTTTCATTCATTCTCTCTAATAGTTCATTGTTGCTTTCATTGACTTCCGCTAAATTACGAACGATGTGTTGTGTCGTTTCTTCCGTCAATACAGCCAATTTGCGAATTTCTTCAGCAACAACCGCAAATCCTTTCCCATACTCTCCTGCTCGTGCTGCCTCAATCGTTGCATTTAAAGCTAATAAATTCGTCTGATTTGTAATTTGTTTAATTTGTTTCGTTAACTCATTTGTATTGGCAATTTTACTTGTTAACGCATGTAATGTTGCTTTTGTAGCATGAATCGCGTCATGAAATTTTTCTGTATGTGTCAATAAAAGATGCATTTTTTGCATACCCGCTTGTGCCATCTCGCTCGATTGTGATGAGTGCTCTTTTAATTGTTTAGAAGTCTCATAAATCTGCTCACTCATTGCTTTCGCTTCCGCTACTTCATCATGAATATCAATGACTTGTTCGCTTTGCGCTTGACCTGCTACCGCTGCTTGCCGAATCGCTTCTTTCATTTCTTCTTGTGCTTGTACATTTTGAAGTACTTGTTGATGAATATGTTCAACATTTTCAATAATATGCTTTAACTGGTCTTCAAGTTCATGTCTTCTTGCCATTTGCTTTTCTTTTTCGGCATGCGTCTGTCCTACATGTTCAACGAGTTGATGAAATTGTTTGCGACTTAAATGTAATAACACAGAAAGGGCGATACCAATCATCACATAAACAATAAAAACCGTATGTCCTGTTTTTTGAAATACTTGCTGAAAAGAAGAAGGAACAAGCGCACCGACAACTAAAATGATAATGCCAAGCAGAAGTCCTGTTACAAACAACGTGCGATTTAAATGTAACACGGATAACACAACTAAACAAAAAGCGAGCGCAATCGTTCCTAAACTCCCCCCTGTCGTAAATAAACTACCTAATGTCGCAAAAAATAATATAAAAATAATAAAATATGGATAGATATGTTCGTATTTTTTTATCTTTTTTAACGCCATATACACGAGGGCATTTAGCACAAGACTTCCACCATAAATGGCAATCTTCTCAACTTTCTCTCCAATAAAAATAAGTCCGATCACACCTGTTATCGCGCTAAATGTGTAAATAAGGAACAAGAAAAAATTTTTCCTTCGCATTTCTTCCATTTTGAGTTGCCCAATAAAATCCACTCAAACCTCCCCCTTTTCCTTTTTCCTATACTATATCAAAAAAATAAGAAGTTAGTAAATAATATTCTGAAAATTAAAGATGTATTCATATAAAAAACACCGCGTCAATAGCGGTGTTACTCATATGGACGTTGTTGATAAAAATAATTCGGTTTGACGATTGTATTATCATAATGTTGGTGAAAAATGTGCGTCGTTGCAGGAGAAAGTGGGGGAATGAGCCACGTCCAACTGCCTGTTACTTTCCTTCCTGCTTCTTGCTCTTGCTGTTCGAACCGCTTAAACTGCTGTGCGGCGGTATGATGATCGACAATACTTACCCCTGCTTTTTTATATGAGTATAAAACAGCGATATTTAATTCAATAAGCGCTTGATCTTTCCATAATGTACTATTTCTTGACGTATCAAGTCCCATGCATGAAGCAATTTTCGGAAGCATGTTATAGCGGTAATCATCAGCAAAATTGCGCGCACCAATTTCTGTTCCCATATACCAGCCGTTAAACGGGGCTGCTGTATAACGTATGCCTCCGATTTCTAAACACATATCTGAAATAATCGGCACTGCATACCATTTTAATTGTAAATCGCGAAACCATGAAAACATCGGATGTTCAATCGGCACTTCCAGCACAATATCTTTTGGAATCGGAAATAACTTCGGCTTGCGCCCATCCACTTGAATGACAAGAGGCAAGATGTCAAAATGCGTTCGTTCCCCTCTCCATCCGAGTTGCTCACATGCTTTCGTAAACGAGATAGACGATGAGTCCCCGATTATTCCATGCTCTGTTTCATAACCTGCATAGCGAATTAGTTGATGATTCCAGATGCGTACCCGCTCAGGACGAAAAATAGTAATGGTCGGACGAATTTTCCCAATGTTTGTCGCAAATTCAATGTGATAAAACAGTCGCTCAGCGATATCCTCTTCCCGCTCAATCATACGTGCATCAAACACATGAAGCGTTTGCCAAAATAGACGCCCGATACAACGATTACTGTTGCGCCATGCCATACGCGCTCCGTGCTCAAGTTCTTCATACGTATGTTCATACGTCCCCTTTTGTTCAATCTCACGCTTAATTTGTTGCAAACGTTCATGAATGTCATCATCGCTTTTTCCTAACTCTTTATAACATAATGTAATAAATCGCTCTGCTTCTTTCCATAACATATGCCATCACTCCATGTTCGTATCTTCTTATACAATACATCATGTATGAAGAAAATGAAAAGAAAGAGCATATCGTTTCCTGTTCCGCTCTTCATTCTTATCATTTATAATAAGAATGGGGAACGGTCTTCATCTGTACTGCCACATCAAACAAAGCCTCTTTTCAACGTACGACATGCCACACAACTGTTTCCCTCTCTACTTTTCCAAACGAAAGGAGGGTAAGCATGGAGCATATGCTACAACGCATTTTGGACAAGCTTGAAAACATGGAAGCAGAACTGGCAGAAGTCAAAGCTAACATGGCAACAAAACAAGAACTTGAAGAAATCAAAGCTAATATGGCAACAAAGCAAGAGCTTGAAGAAATCAAAGCTAATATGGCAACAAAACAAGACTTAGCGCTTATCCAACAAGCAGTGCTTGAAACAAATGAAATCGTCAAAAAACTAGAAAGTAAAATCGACACCCATGAGCAACTGTTAACTCTTCTTTCACACCGCTCTCTTGAGCATGAGGCGGCCATTACTAGCATTCGTTTCATTTTAACGAAATAAACGAGGGGCTCCCCCTCGTTTATTCTATATGGTGTAACATATATTCATCTCCTTGTCGAACGATAACGACATAAAATGTACCAATGGATTCGTTTGTATGCGCGTTCATCACATTCACTTTCACTTTGACTTCCTCTTTTTTATTCGCTTCATCTGGCTCCCAAAAGACGATAGACGGGACAACGACAACTCGTTCTCCATTTAAAAACAACACTTTCGGCCCTGCATATCCTTCCATCCCCTTCACTTGTCCGCTGTCAGGTGGCATGGAGTCAGCAATGATTTGTTCATCGGACGATACCGATTGCTCCGCTCCGTGAATAGTTGTCGCATCGTCGACCATTTTGTCCGTAAATAACGTGCCATCGCTAGCTTCCATCGAGAAATTTACCTGTTCGTTTCCTTCATACATCGGATATATGTGCAGTCCTTGACGACCTGTTCTTGTTGAGACAAGTCCGTTATGAGCACTATACAGAGAAAAGCGCGGATCTTTTTCCCATGTCAATTTCACATCTTTACTTTCGCTCGTTTCAGTCGGTTTCATCTCAATATACGTGTGAAAGTTCAACAACTTTTGATCGACAGCGTCAAATTCAATGTAACCTGTTAAATGAGCTGCATCAGCGTAATACGTGCGCACGATGCGATACTTTCCATTTTCTAATGGTTGATTTAACAATGAAAGATCAATCACATCTTTCACAGTCTGTCCTTTGCCAATTAACGCAAGCATTTCGATAAATGCGAGATCATTCGTTAACGTTGTTGGTTGCCATGTTTGCTTTGTCTCATCATATCGCTCGATTGTATATGCATACCCAAATGAAATGACAGCATCACTTTTATTCGTTACCGAGAAAGTTAGTTTTTGAGTGTTCGCATCGTATGCGACATCATGAATCGTTATATTTGAATCGGCTACTTCCATTTTCACCATATCCTCTCCTTGCGCGTTTTCCATCATGATTTCCTCTTTTTCTTTAGTCGATATGGTCGGATACAAACTAATCGCCAATAATACACTTGCCGCAGCCATGGCAACATATGCAGGACGAAATGACTTTCGCTTCGGTTGTTTTTCTCTTTTTTCAATCTGGGCGATCACTTTATTTTTCAATTGCTCCGTCACGACAATGTGTTCCATCTCTTTTTTATATCGCTCACGCAAAATCATACTCCCCTTTCAATTTGTTTTTTAACATTTCTCGCGCACGAGCAAGCAACGAACGAACCGTACTTTCACGCTTTTTCAACAAATGGGCGATTTCTTTCGTCTGATACCCCTCATAATAAAATAAATGGACAACCTCTCGATATTTTGTCGGGAGCGATGTGACTGCTGATATGACTTCAAAGCTGGCATTGTTATCAATATAAGGGGAATGAGCCCCATCTTCATACGCATCCATTTTTCGATATACAAACGATTTCAGTTTGTTTTTGCATATATTGATAGTAACGCGAATCAACCACGCCTTCATATGCGCTTCGCTTTGTATCCGATCCATATGTTCATATAGCTTAATAAATACATCTTGAAATACATCTTCCGCATCATGTTGATTGCTCATATACGTATACGCAAGGCGCAATACCATATTCCCATACTCATCCATGGCACGTTTAATTTGTTCTTTTGTGCACAACGAAACGACCTCCTTTCACTCTATATACAACTGAACAGGTGAAAATGTTGCGACCGATCAAAATTTTTTATCCTAAGTATACAAAAAGACAGCGAATCATGCGCTCGCCGTCTTTTCATCTTTGTTTCGTACAAAACCACCAATCAAAACAATCGATTTCCCCTTGTTTTGCTTTATTTAATCGTTCCTCTGCTTGTTGAATGGTGCGCGGTGGCGGCATAATAAGCCGATCTGCTACTAGTTCATTATGTGGCCAATTCGCTGGTGTTGCTGCTTTATACGCATCCGCTGTCTGCAACGCTTTCACCGCTCTCACAATTTCGTATATGTTTCTTCCGACTGATTCAGGGTACGTTAACATGAGACGAATCGTTCCTTCGTGGTCGACAACATATACACTGCGCACCGTTCTTGTCCCTTTCGTTGGATGAATCATCCCGAGCTGTTTCGCCACATATCCAAGTTCATCTGCAATAATCGGAAACGAAATGCGAACACGAAGCTTTTCACGAATCCATTCGATCCATTTTATATGGGAAAACACTTGCTCAACTGACAGGCCGATTAACTCTGTATTCATCTCGTCAAATTGTGGCTTCATTTTCTCAAACGCCACAAACTCTGTCGTGCAAACCGGGGTAAAATCAGCTGGATGACTAAAGAGGACAAACCAACGCCCAGCATAATCATCTGGCAATGTGATCGTTCCAACAGTCGTCACTACCGTCATCGTTGGAAAGCGGTCTGAAATAAATGGCATGCTCATCCCTCCATACGTTTTACCGTTTCATCTTATGCATCTCCCCATAGGCATGAACATTGTCCTCACTTTGTCATAATTTTGTCACAAACAAAAATACATTTCATCTTTTCAAAGCATTTCATTTTAATTAAAATACCCATAGATGTATATGCATGAGGAGGGATAGCTCTATGAGTGAAAAAATAAGTCGTCGAACGTTTTTAAAACGTTCAACAGTTGCTGGTGCAACAGCTGGGATGTTGCTTGCGACAAAAACACCGGGATACGCACAAACTGACAAATCAGACGAAAACACGTTAATCGGCTCACTTATTGACTTAACAAAATGTGATGGTTGCGCAGCTTATGACACACCATTATGTGTGACAGCTTGTAGACAAAAAAATGAACACCGTTTCCCACAGCCACAAAAACCAATCAAAGATTATTGGCCACAAAAAAAGCATGAAGACTGGTCCAACGAAAAAGACCGCACTGATCGCCTCACTCCTTACAACTGGACATACGTTGAAAAAGTGCAAGTAAATTGGAACGGTAAAACGAAAGATGTCGCTATACCAAGAAGATGTATGCATTGTCTTGATGCACCGTGTCAAAAACTTTGTCCGTTTGGAGTCATCGAAAAAACGAAACATGGAGCGGTGAAAATTGATGAAAACTTCTGCATGGGTGGGGCAAAGTGTCGTGCTGTTTGCCCTTGGGACATTCCACAACGTCAAGCAGGTGTCGGTTTATATATGAAGCTCGTTCCAGAATTAGCTGGAG
Organism: Anoxybacillus eryuanensis; assembly: GCF_051200995.1. NCBI lineage: Bacteria > Bacillati > Bacillota > Bacilli > Caryophanales > Anoxybacillaceae > Anoxybacillus > Anoxybacillus eryuanensis. The sequence continues at coordinate 74,020 of NZ_JBPODS010000005.1, forward strand.
GCGGTGTCATGTATAAATGCGACATGTGTGCAGATTTACTTGAAGAAGGAAAAAGCCCAGCATGTGAAACTGCCTGTCCGAGAGGAGCGATTGAATTCGGCCCGTACGAACAAATTCGAAAAAAAGCGTACGAACGAGCGAAAGAAATTGATGGCTTTATTTATGGGGATGTTGAAAATAGTGGAACGCTAACACTTTACGTTTCAGATGTACCATTCGATAAAATTGATGAAGCGATTGAAGCAAAGAAAAAAGAAGAAAATGATACTCGCTTCGGTCGTCCACATATGAAGCCTGAAGTTGAAAATATGCTAGAAACGACACACGGATATATGCTCGCCACGCTCATCGCTCCAATCGCTGGTGCAGCAGCCGCAGGCATTACTGCTTACAAAGTATTATCTGGGCAGAAGAAAAAGGAAGGGGAAAAACAACATGAGTCAAAAGAAGAAAAATAAAATTTACCGCCAACCGCTTCCGAATCGCTTCGTCCATTGGGGTGTTGCCATTTCAATCATCATGCTTATCATTACAGGGATCGGCCAAATGCCTGTATACGGTCGCTATTTAATCGTCCAGCCGTTCGGTACAAAATGGCTCACATCGTATGAGATTACGTTATTAGTGCATTACTTTTTCGCGGCAACACTCCTGTTCTTTACGACGTATCATATCGTTTATCACGTGATGAAAAAAGAATTTGACATTTGGCCGAAAAAAGGAGACGTAAAAGGTTCTTATCTCATTATAAAGGCGATGATTTTAGGGCAAAAAGAACCTCCAAGCGAAAAGTACTTACCTGAACAACGAATCGCCTACTTATATTTCGTTATTTCCATCGGTCTTGTCATCGTCACAGGCGTCATTAAAGTTATTAAAAATATTATGGGCGTTCAGCCGACAAATGGCATTTTGTTTTGGGGAGCGCAGTTGCACAATTTAGCGACAGTCATGGTCATCCTCGGTGTCGTTATGCATTTAGCGGCGTTTATCGTCAAAGAAAATCGCAAACTGTTGCCTGGTATGTTTACCGGCTATGTAGACGAAGAATATGTAAAAGAACGTCACTCGCTTTGGTATAAGGAATTAAAGAAAAGATACGAAAAGCAGTCCTAAGCAAGCGGACTGCTTTTTTATTCCTCTATGCGTTTAATTTGATTTTCTTCAATCACATGCTTTCTCATTTCGATTATCGTTCCATCTTCTTTCATCTTCCGAAAAACAACGACATCTCGTCCGTCATTTGCTTTACTTTGAGATGTTTCATACACATACCGAACTCCTTGTTCGATTACTTCACGTGTCCCAAGCCAATCTGGACACTCATTCAAAAATGGATCACTACTACGCATTTGAAGAAAATAGTTCATCGCTTGTACAGAAATATTGAGCGGCTGTTTTTCCACATAAGATGTGATCACTTTTGCATCTCGACCAATCTTTTTTAAATACTCCTTTGCCTGTTTTTCTTGCTGCTTAACAAGTTCACCATAGTATTTCTCTGCATTTAATACCTTTGAGTCATATTTTTTCGGAAACATTTTCTTAATGGATTCAACATATTCTTCTCCATCAAGTGGCTCTTCGTATGCGACAAGTTTATACTGCCCATGCTCATCGATTGAAAATGTCATCACAGTCGGAATGGCTCCGCTGCCTGATACGATGGTAAATATACGGTCTTGAAATTCAAATACACCAACACTTGCGATCGTATATGCTTTCACTTCATTTTCTTTTCGTTCTGTACCGAGAATGATGTGTCCTTCCGTAATGTATTCTCCCTTTCCATACGTTTTCCCATGTTCTTTAATCGCTTCGCTTACTGCTTTTTCAACATTTGTGGCATCTTTTAGTTCATACGAACTGGAACCATTTTCATCAAGAATAGGTATGGCATCCTTTGCTTTAAAATCGTTCCCGCCATAAAAAAGCATCGCTACAATCATGGCTACAATGAGCAAACTAAAGATTGCAAATTTCCTCATTTCTCCACCCCCTCCGTCGTACAAACAAACTGTTACAAACTATATTCCATATGCCGTTTCGTCGCCCTCATTAGACGACCAACATATAAGAAAACAGGAAAACCGATGGAAGTACATAAGGCTAACAAGCTAAAAATAAGTAGATGGTTGCCATAACCGAGGTGTTCAAGCATTAATCCTCCAATCCAAGGCCCAGCAGCATTCCCGATTGCCGTAAACCCCATAGAACCAAAATATAGTCCTTTCATATGTTGAGGTGAGATTTGGTCAATAAATATTTCAACCATCGAAAACATCATCACTTCTCCGACGGTTAATACAAACATAGACGCAAATAACATCGGAACAGCAGTGAATAAACCAAATCCGAGAAGACCTAAAGCTACCGCACCAATGCCAAGCATAATCGATGTTAATGCAGAATAATGCTTGCCAATTCTTGAAACAGGATACTGTATAACGAGCACAGTAATGGCATTAAAGACGATTAAATAAGAAAAAAGCTGTACACCATCTTTATATTGCGAAAAATATTGTGGAATCGTTGAATTAAATTGTGAATACCCAGTAACACCGAGAATCATTCCGATCACAGCGAATAAAAAAACGCGATCATTCCCTAATACGTTGACAGCGTTTTGAAGCGTTACACGTTCAGATGCATCGCTATGTTTTTCAATCGCATATTTTGAAAAAAGTACGATGAGTAAAATAAAATAAAGAAAATAGACAAAAGAAGTGATAAAAAAAGCGGCTGTTGATGACGAACTACCGGTTTTTAACCCCACTAATGGACCAATTGCTGCCCCTACATTAATCGCAGCGTATCGCAAGTTAAACACGAGCAATTTATTTTCTTGGTTTGTCACTTGCGATAGCAATGATCGCGAAGACGGTTCAAAAAACGAGCGACATAATCCGTTTAATGCATTTAATAGAAAAAAAGTAAAAACGCTCTCAGCAGTCGCAAAACCAATAAAAACAAATCCCCACATAAAAAGCGACATTTTCATCACTTTTTCTTGTCCATATCGATCAGAAAAATACCCGCCAAAGAACCCGCCAAACAACCCAACAATCGAGCTGATCCCAATCATCGCTCCGGTTAATGAAGCGCTAACCCCTTTGACACTCGTTAAATAAATGGCTAAAAACGGAATGGTCATAAACATCGCCATTCTTGCAAATAATGTTCCGATAATAATCGTTATGCTGATCGGATGTAGTTTTTTTATGTTCCCCATAATTCCCCTTCTATCTTAAAAATGAACTTTGTTTAAGATTATATTATACTTTAGAACAAATTAACAATATTTTAATAAAATTGTAGACATATACGTGACAGAAAACACCATTATTGTCACGCAGAAGAGCGATTTCACAAATGAAAAAGGAAAGGAGATGCCCTTTCCTTTTTATCAATGTTTTCCTAGTATTTACTAACCTCTAACTTCGCGACGCACTCGACGTGCACAGTATGAGGGAACATATCGACAGGTTGGACTTCGAGCGTTTGATAGCCGCCGTCTTCTAACATGCGCAAGTCACGAGCGAGGGTGGCTGGGTTGCACGAGACGTAGACGATGCGCTTCGGTTTCATGGCGATCATCGTCTGTAATAACGTTTCGTCGCAGCCTTTGCGCGGTGGATCGACGACAATACAGTCCGCTTTTACTCCTTGCTCGTACCATTTCGGAATGACGACTTCGGCCTCTCCGACCTCAAATTGTACATTTGTCATGCCGTTTAATGCAGCGTTTCGCTTTGCGTCTTCAATCGCTTCGGGAACAACTTCGACCCCGTATACTTTTTTTGCATTTTTCGCTAAAAAGAGCGAAATCGTTCCGATGCCACAGTAGGCGTCAATAACTGTCTCCTTTCCAGTCAACTCTGCATATTCCAACGCTTTTTCGTATAACACTTTCGTTTGTTCCGGGTTTACTTGATAAAATGAACGGGCAGAAATCGCAAAACGAATGTCGCCGATATAGTCATAAATATATTCCGAGCCCCAAAGGACGCGCGTCTGTTCTCCCATAATGACATTTGTTCGCTTCGGGTTTATATTTTGCACGATCGCCTTCACATGCGGTACGCGTTTTACAATCTCCTCAACGATTTTGTTTTTATGCGGCAACTCCTCAGTACGAGTAATGAAAACGACCATGACTTCTTTCGTCGTTGCCCCGTAGCGCGCCATAATATGCCGAAGGACGCCTTTATGCGTTTGTTCGTTGTAGACTGGAATGTTATACCGCTCGCAAATGTGTTTGACCGTTTGTACAACGATATCGTTCATTTCTTGCTGGATCAAACAGACATCCATATCAATAATATCATGGCTTCTTTCTTTATAAAAACCTGCGACAAGCCCACCTTCACGCTCACCGACAGGTACTTGCGCTTTGTTTCGATATCGCCATGGCTCATTCATGCCAAGGACGGGATGAACGATCGCATGTTCCACTTTTCCGATACGCGCCAATACTTCTTTCACATGTTTATGTTTCGCCTTCAATTGCCCTTCATAGCTAAGGTGTTGCAACTGACAGCCCCCGCATTGCTTATAAACGGTGCACAGTGCCTCTACACGATCTGTGCTTCGTTCGTATAATTCGATTAAACGGCCGTAGCCGTATCCTTTTTTTACTTTAATGACTTTAATTTTCGCTTTTTCTCCCGGGAGCCCATTTGGAACAAAAATTGGAAAGCCATCAATTTTTGCCACACCTGCCCCGTCGTGTGTTAAATCTTCAAATATAACATCGTAATACTCGTTTTTTGCCACTGGTGCTTCCATGTTTCTTTCTCCTTCCGCAAAATGCTGTCAAGATTGTAGCATAGTCAAACAAAAAAGAACAGGATTACCCCCCTGTTCTCATTTGTTCAGCTTTTTCTTTCGGAACAAATACGTTGATATGACGATACAAATTGACAAACTCTCCCGGAAGCATGCCACCATACTCGCCATCTAAATTGAGTTGCATATTTTCTTCTGTATATACTTTAACTCGATTTGCTTTCGTATAAATGATGTGCGGATCATGAATATGCTCACCGCGTAGAGCCAGTGTCGCAATTTTAATAAACTCTGCTAAGTTCGCTTCTTTTAAAATAATTAAATCAAACATACCATCATTTAATGATGAATTAGGTGCTAGTTTTTCAAAACCACCAACCGAGTTCGTCAGCGAAACGAGAAACAGCATGACAGCCCCTTCAAACATTTTCCCATCGTACTCGATTTTTACGTGAACAGGGTGCAAGGAAGGAAGCATTTCAATTCCTTTTAAATAGTAGGCAAGTTGGCCAATCATCGTCTTTAATTTACTTGGCACTTCGTACGTTAATTCTGTCAAACGTCCGCCACCTGCGATATTAATGAAATAATGTGTTTTTCCTTCGTTTGTTACCGCCCCAATATCAATTGGCACGGCTTCCCCGTTTACGATGACATCACATGCTCCTTCAATCGAGCGCGGCACACCGATCGCTCGGGCGAAATCGTTCGTCGTACCAACTGGAATAATGCCTAGGTTTGGTCGATACGTTGCATCAGCTAGCCCGTTGACGACTTCGTTAATTGTTCCGTCTCCACCCGCAGCAATAACGAGGTCAAATTCGCGTTCAACCGCTTTTCTCGCCGCCTCTGTCGCATCTCCTGCCCCTGTTGTTGCGTGACATGACGTTTCATAGCCGGCTTGTTCCAATCGAATAAGTACATCAGGTAAATGCTTTTTAAATATTTCCCTTCCTGACGTCGGATTATAAATAATACGTGCTCGTTTCATCCCCATCATCCTATTTGTTTTATTTTTCCACTATTTAACATCATACCAAATTTTCATTTATGTTGCAACGAACAAAAGAAAGCCGACTCAAACGAGCCAGCTTACGTCAACATTTCATACCAAATTTTTATCACAGTCGCTACAATTAATACAAGTAAAATATACTCGAGCACTTTCGTATTTATTTTTTGACTTAGTTTTGCTCCAATTGGAGCGGCTAGTAAACTAGCAATAACCATCACAATCGATGGAACGAGAAGCATATGTCCGCCCATTATTTTCCCGACCGTCGCTCCAATCGATGAAATAAACGTAATCGCCACAGATGAACCGATCGCAATGCGTGTCGGCACTTTTAAAATGACGAGCATAATCGGAACAATAATAAACGCTCCTGCCGCTCCAACAATGCCAGAAGCAACTCCGACGATAAACGATAACACAACTGCATACAAGCGATTAAATGTGAGTCGCTCTGCTGATACTTCTTCGCTTCCTTTTGGTTTTGGAAAAAACATTAATATCGCCGCGATCGACGCTAAAATGGCGTACACAAAGTTAATCGTCTCATCAGCTAAAAACTTCGAACCGTATCCCCCGATAAAGCTACCGATAACAATGGCTGTTCCCATATAGCCGACAAGTCGAAACGATACGTATCCACCTTTTTTAAATACAAAGAGCGCAGCTAGCGTCGAGAAAAACACTTGTACCGCACTAATGGCCGCTACTTCTTGTGCCGTAAAAGCGACAAAACCAAGAAGCGGAGGAATGTATAAAAGCATCGGATATTTAATGACTGAACCGCCGATGCCAACCATCCCTGATAAAATGGACCCAATTGCACCAATAAGGAAAAGAACGAGCAAATAGGAAACTGTATATTCCATCACGAAACGCTCCCTTTACACTAAATCCGCAATATGATTTTTTAAGGCGTATTGAATGAGCTCATGTTTTTCTTTAATGCCGAGCTTTTGCATAATGTTCGTTTTATGATTTTCTACTGTTTTCGGGCTAATTTTTAACTTGTTTGCGATTTGGTTGTTCGTATACCCTAAAAATGTCAGACGAACAATTTCTCGTTCACGATTTGTGAGCGGGGATTTCGGCTCTTTTTCCGCAAACATTTTTTCAAGATGTTCGTCAGGAATATGTGTGCGATAAAACCGTTTTCCGCCGTATACAGCTTGCAATGCTTCGTATAAATCGTTTGTTTGGCTATTTTTTAACAAATAGCCATGAATGTTATATTGAATCGCTTTTTGCACATATATTTCTTCATCATGCATCGTCAAAACGATAATTTTCACATCTTCTAATTCATCCATAATCGTTTTTGCAGTTGTAAATCCATCAAGCCCTGTCGGCATCGAAAGATCAAGCAAAATAACATCTGGATGGTGCTTTAATGCGAGCGTAATCGCATCGCAACCGTTGCTTGCCTCCCCGACAACTTCTACGTCCGGAAAACCTTCAAGAAGCAAACGAATGCCTTTACGGATCAAATCATGATCATCAACGATTAACACTTTCATCCTCTCCGCCCTCCTCTAACGGTACGCGTACAAAAATGGTTGTTCCTTTTGTCGGTGCTGATGTAATCGTTGTTTCCCCCCCAAGGTGAAAAACGCGTTCTTGAATATGTTTTAACCCAAGTCCCTCGCGCTTTTCTTCAACACGAAACCCAACGCCGTCATCTTCGACCGATACGAGTAATTCTCGTTCTGTTTGTTTAATTGAAACACGCACCTCTGTTGCTTTAGCATATTTCATAACGTTATGCAACGCCTCTTGAATGATGCGATATAAATTAATTTCCATCGTCGGTGATAAGCGTGTGTATACGTTCGTTTGAAATGAAAATGACGTATTGGGCATTTTTGATTGAAGCGAATGAATAAGCGACTGAATTGTTGGGATTAATCCAAGCGCATCTAAACTTTTCGGACGAAGTTGTTGGGCATATAGCTTTACATCTTCCATGACACGCCCAAGTTCTTCACGCACTTCTTTCACATATGCATGTAGCTTTTCATCTTGTATACGTTGAATAATATTATCTAAAGCGATAGAAATGCTGTAGAGCGACTGACCAACGCCGTCATGCAATTCTTGTGCTAAGCGTTTATGCTCTTCTTCTTTTGCTTCAGTTAGTTTTTTTACCATCCACTTCGAACGACGTGCTTCCTCTTCTTTTTTCTTCGCTGTTTGATCGCGTAAAACGAGCAAATAATATTTCGCATCATCTTGTTCGAGAATGAGCGCTGTACTCATTTCCACATCAATCAAATGTCCGTGATACGTCGGCATTTCCGATAAAAAATACGGTACCTCTTCGGTTGAAATTAAATAACATCGCTCTTCCCCTTCTTTCACATCGCGCTGTTGGCAAAACGAGCAATACGGTACTTTTTCGCCAAGTTGCCAACCAGTCAGCCGCTTGGCAGCTGGATTCATTTCGACGATCGTTCGCTCATGGTCCATGACAATAATTCCATCTTGAATATACGCAAAAATTTTATCTAAAAATTGCATGTTCTCACCTCTCTTTCATTATAAGAGGGGAGTAAGATGAAAAGAAAGGACTGACAACGTCAGCCCTTATGATTGCTTCACAACAGGAAGCTTTTCTCTCGTCCACGCTAAATATCCGCCTTTTAAGTTGAGTACTTGTTTGAATCCTTTTGCTTGCAAAATGCTTGCGCCAATTGCTGAACGCGCACCTGAACGGCATTGAACAATATACGTTTTTCCTTCTGGGAGCTCATGTAAACGGTCCGCAAGCGTACCAAGCATAATATGTTGTGCACCTTCAATGTATCCTTCGTCCCATTCTGCTTGATTGCGTACATCAACGAGATGATAGCGATCATCGTTTAAATATTGTTGTAGTTGATGGACATCAATTTCTTCGTAGCTTTCCACTTCACCGCTTAAGGCAACGGATGGCTCGATGTATGCTACAACGCGATCTAATCCGATATAAGCAAGCGCCTTGCGAATCGCTTGTACATCTTCTTGATTAGCGATTAACACGATATCTTGATCATAGTTAATTAACCAACCCGCCCAGTTTGTAAATGACTTGTTAAACGGAATGTTGATTGCTCCAGCATAATGTGCCTTCGCAAACTCTTGAGACGGACGGACATCTAAAATAAACGCTCCGTTTGCTTTATATTCGTCAAGTTGTTCACGTGTTTGTAACGACAGTACTTCTTCTTCATTTAAATATGCAGGTCCAATTTTGTTTACTTTCTTCATCATCGCAAAATATTTCGGTGGCTCTGGTTGACCTGTAAGCAATAATTTCACAAATTCTTCTTCATCTTCAATTTTCAACGCCCAGTTGTTCAATTTTTCATATCCAACCGTTGAAACAGGAACGGCTCCAAGCGCTTTTCCGCATGCGCTTCCTGCCCCGTGTGCTGGCCATACTTGTAAGTAATCCGGGAGCGCTTTGAATTTTTTCAACGATTGGAACATTTGACGAGCGCCAACATCTGCTGTACCAGCAACTCCAGCTGCCTTTTCAAGTAAGTCCGGGCGACCAATGTCACCAACGAAAACGAAGTCACCTGTGAAAATACCCATTGGTTCTGTTGAACCGCCGCCTTTATCTGTTAAAATGAACGAAATATGTTCTGGTGTATGACCTGGTGTATGAAGCACTTTAAACTCCACATTACCTACTGTAAAAACGCTTCCTTCTTTCACAAGCTCGTAATCGACTTCATCTAAATATTGATATTTCCAGTTCGCATCTCCTTCATCAGATAAATAAAGTTTTGCCCCACAACGTTTTGCTAATTCTTTCGCTCCTGAAACGAAGTCCGCATGAATGTGTGTTTCTGTTGCGGCAACAATTTGCAATCCTTCTTTTCTCGCTGTGTCGATATACCAATCCACATTGCGACCTGGATCAATAACGATCGCTTCTCCTGTACGTTGACAACCAACTAAGTAAGACATGTGCGCTAATTGCTCATCGAAAAATGAACGAAATAACATCTACATCCCCTCCAAACTATTTATGTTTGCTTGCTACATCAAGTAGCGTTTCTATATATTTCACCCCATCTTGAATCAATGGGTGTTTTAACAAACGGTACATGCGTAATAGTGATACATGAGATGAGTCGCGTTCACGTTGAAAGCGTTCGTTTGTTTCTTTTAAAATGTTCAATCCTTTTTCAATTGGAACAATATCTTTTGCTCCTTCTATCGCATATGCCATCGACTCACGATCGTTGATGACGCTTGTCGCGAACGAAATGAACTCTTCTGCCTTTTGCAACCATTGAACGAGCGTCGGCAACAGTTGAATGAGGGTTGCAAGTGCTTCGATGTGCTCTGTTGTCAATCGAAATGGCGCTGTTTTTTCCTCAAATTCTGTAAACAACGCTTCAAGCGACTGTTTATCGTTCATGACATGCTGAACAACTGCGATTTTTTCTTCTACCGATTCCATCGCTTCTTTTAGTTGTGGGAGTTTTTCAATAAAATAACGGAGAGCCTCTTGTTGTTCTTCATTTTCAATTAGTTGTAACATATTCTCCCCCCTCTACATAAGTCCTTTTAACATGCCGTTCCAGTAGACGATCGGTAATAAGTTTCGTTTCATAATATACATGCTCATCCGCTCCTTTGATTGATCAAACGGAAACGTTTCTTGCGGATTTTTATCATAATCAAACTCGGCTAAAACGAGCTTATTATAACCGGTTACGAGCGGACATGATGTGTAACCATCGTAACGTGCCTTTAACGGTTTTCCGTTCATATATGCTAGTAAATTTTCAGCGACAACCGGCGCTTGTTTTCGAATGGCTGCCCCTGTTTTTGACGTCGGTAAGTTTGTGCAATCACCTGCGCCAAATACGTTTTCATACGTTTTATGCTGCAGCGTATATGGATCGACATCGACCCATCCTGCCGCGTCCGCTAATGGACTGTTCTTAATAAACGCTGGTGGTCCCATTGGCGGCGTCACGTGAATCATATCGAAACTTAATGTAAAACGTTCATTCGTATCGAGATGTTCAAATGTTGCTTTTTTTGCCTCACCATCAATTTCAACTAATTCGACACGATATTTTGTTTCAATATTTTTTCGTTGAATAACTTGTTCAAGCGTATCGGCATATCGTTTCACCGCAAAAATGTTTGGTAACCCTGAGGCGAAAATGATGTTTGTTTTGTCACGCACACCGGACTGACGGAAATAATCGTCAGCTAAATACATAATTTTTTGTGGTGCACCGCCGCATTTCACTTGTGTGCTCGGCTGTGTAAAAATCGCAGTGCCGCCGCGGAATTTGCGAATGTTTTCCCATGTGCTTTGCACATAATCGTATGAATAGTTACTGCACACACCGTTTTTGCCGATCGTTTCTTTCAGTCCTTTAATTTGATCCCAGTAAATTTCAACACCCGCTGCAACAACTAAATAGTCGTAATGAACCGTTGAACCTTCTTTCGTTTTTAACGTATTATTTTCTGGCGAGAACGTATCGACCGCTTCTTTCAACCATCTCGCTCCGTCTGGGATAAGTGATGCCTGCTCGCGAACAGAATCCTCAACTTTAGCCGCCCCACCGCCAACAAGCGTCCAAAGCGGTTGATAATAATGTTTATCTGATGGATCAATAAGCAGCACTTGTCCATGTAATTGACGATTTTTTCTTAACAGACGTGCTGCAATGGAAATCCCTGCTGAACCCGCTCCAACAATTGCTACTTTTACATCATAGACGTTCGCCATCGTTCATCGCTCCTTTTGTATCCGCTTTCAAAATTATTTTCTTAACTTAATTACATTGTATATGTTGTTAACTTATATACCCATAGGGGATTTCCCTTATCTTTTTTGACATAAAAAAAGGGCGGTAAACACCGCTCGACTACGCTTTATACCATTGATCATTCATTTGTACTCCTGCTGCTTTAAGCATCGTATATACAGGGCAACGTGCTTCCACTTTCTCTTTTAGTTGTTGAATACGCTCTTCACTTTCATTCGTTTTCACAGCCACTTCAACTGACACATTTTCAAAATAAGGACGAACGGATGAATCGCCCATAAATCCACGTGGATCTATTTGACCTTTTACTACAAACGTCATGTCTTGTAAATCAAAATTCATTTCTTTTGCAACAACACGTGCAGTAACATTTTCACAGGCAGCAAGCGCTCCAAGAACCATTTGAAGCGGATTAGCCCCTAAATCTTGACCACCCATTTGTTTTGCTTCATCAATAACGAACTCATGTTTCCCTGCTTTCACATGTGTTGTAATTCCTTCTACTGTTGCTTGAACGATAAATACCATTTTATTCATGATCAACAGCTCCTTTCTTAGTTGTTTTGTTGCTTAAACCAATATTTACTTGCTATTTTTCCATAGTAAGCAATCGACTGTTGCTGAACGATAAAAGCGAGAGTAACAATGAGCGCTGCTTCCGCACCAAAAGACGTTGCAGCTAAGCCAATTGCAATAGATAAATTACGTAAAACTGTTCCATTAACAAGTGCAATTCCGTCTTCACGGTTAAAAAACTGTTTCGCCACAAATGTGCTAATCACATAGTTGATAAAATAGAAAAGTAACAATACTGCCAATGCGATGACAATAAGCTGTAAGTTCGATACAATCATTTTTGCTCGCATGCTAATGCTGACAAATACTACATATAACATGGACCATACACTCAACGGCGCAAAGTTTGGCTTTACTTGTTTTTGGAATTGTTCTGGCGTATATTTTCTCATTAGCCATTTAAATGTGACATGCCCGAGAATCATCGGTACAAACACAACGAGCAAAATCGTACGGAACGTTTCCATGACATTGATATCAACGTATTTTCCAACCATCACAAGCAAATACCACGGTGTTAGTAACGAACCGAGAGTTAAACCAAATACGGTCAATTTTACTGCTGCCGTCATATTCCCTTTTTGAATAGCTGTCCATGAGATCGTCATACCACTTGTTGGTAGTAATGCCGACAATGCAAGTCCCGCAAACATAATCGGATGGTTGTGCAATAACGTCTTTCCGATGAGAAAAGCAACAAATGGAATCAGAACAAAGTTAATAACAATAGAAGCAAATAATATTTTCTTTTCTTTTAGATGTGTTAATTCCTTCCATTTGAAACCAACCATCGTTGCATAAATCATGACAATCGTCGCAAATAAAATAGTGGACTTTAAAAAACTTGTATCGACAAATGTTCCAACGATAAATCCAAGTAACAACGTTGCCGAAACGCTAACAAGCAAATATTTTTGTGGGAAAAAATATAATTTTTTCATCCATGTCCCCCTTTCTAACATACCCTATTAGGTATTCACACATATACTATAAGGGGTATACAAGAACTTTGCAACCTTTTTCACAAACTTGTCATATTGATATCGTTTTCACGATTTTATATTTCCCCTTTCTTGTTCATTTATGATGTTTTCACCCGTTTTTCATCAACATTTGATATTATGGAAGAAAAAAAGGTGATGAGGATGAAAGTGTTGCTTGCAGAAGACGATATATATTTAGGTGAACTCATCGTCCATTTATTAAAGAAAAAAGGAGTCGAGCATATAGACTGGGTGCAAGAAGGAGAAGATGCCTATGACTACGCCCTCGCATCATTTTACGATGTGATCATTTTAGATTGGATGTTGCCAAATGGCGATGGGGTGAGCGTATGTCAACGTTTAAGAAAAAATGGTTATCACGGAGCCATTTTAATGTTAACCGCGAAAGATGCGGTTCAAGATCGCGTTGAAGGACTAGAAGCTGGAGCGGACGATTATTTGGTGAAACCGTTTGAAATCGACGAGCTCATGGCGCGACTGAAAGCGTTAGCGCGACGTTCGTTTGCGCCGATTCAAGAGGAAATCGTTCGCTGGGGAGCGTTTGAAGTCAATCGCACAAGTCATACGTTGATGAAAAATGGAGGGCAAATTATATTAACCCCACGTGAATTTCAACTACTTGATTTATTATTGCAAAATAGAGGACGGGTTCTAACGCGTGACATCATTCTCGATCGCATTTGGGGATATGATGCCGATGTGTCGATGAAAACAATTGATGCCACCGTGAAGTTGTTGCGTAAAAAAATTGGCGACGAACATCAGCAGCTTATTAAAACGGTGCGTGGGGTGGGATATACCATTGAAAAATAGTATGCGATCTTTTTTCCATCATTCCGATATGTTTCGCCGCACACAATGGCGATTAACTGCCACATATAGCGGTATTCTCATCGCTTTTTTAGCCATTTTTATCGCGATTGTTTCTTTTCTTATTCATACCGTTATTACAAATGACCAAGAGCGACGCATTCACACACTCGCCGAACAAGAAAGTCAAACGATTCAAAACATGCTAGAAGAACAATCGTTTATCGGGTGGCCCGCCGACCAAAATGTTATTTTCTTAAGTGAAGATCAACTATTTTTTTACGTCGTTGACACACGTGGACGATTAATGATGGGGGACGAAGTAAATAAAGGATTGCGTCCGCTCCTTCTTTCGACGCTTCAACCGTGGACGCCAGAAAAAAACGAATTAAGATATGTAGAAATAACTGTCCCTCATCATCGCCATGAGTTAAAACGATTTCGGGCGGATGAATTAAAAATACTAACTGTCGCTCGTCCTGTGATTGTTGATCAGCAGCTCGTCGGTGTTTTATATGTCGGCATGGATGTCACAAGCATGTTCCGTTTGCTAAAATGGTCAACATTTATTTTGCTTAGCCTTGGTACTTTATTCATCGCTGTCGCTATTGCTTTTAGCTATTTCATGTCAAAACGGGCGCTTGTCCCCATTCAAGATGCTTACAATCGCCAACGTCAATTTGTAGCGGATGCTTCTCATGAATTGCGAACGCCACTCAGCGTTATTTTTTCTTCTGTTGAGGCGCTAAAAATGGATATGTCATTAACGTCCGATGAGTTTAGCCGAAAAACAATTAAACGTCTAGGAGACGAAACGAAACGAATGACAAAACTCATTAACGATCTTCTCACCCTTGCACGCACAGACGATGCGAAACTCCAAATTGAAAAAAAACCGTTTGATTTGCGGGCATGTGCAGAACATACGTTACAATCGTTACAAGAACTCGCAAACAAAAAACAGATTGCCCTTCATTTTCATGCCCCTAAACAAATTGAATTTGTTGGGGACGTTGATAAATGTACGCAACTGTTATACATTTTGCTTGATAATGCGATCAAATATACACCCGAAGGCGGGACGGTTTCCCTTTCACTAGCTCAACATGTCATAAAACAACGGAAAGTAGTGACGATATCTGTTGCTGATACAGGTATTGGCATTGCCACCGAACATCTTCCGCGCATTTTTGATCGTTTTTATCGTGCGGACAAAGCGCGGACACGACAAATTGGCGGACACGGACTTGGGCTTTCCATCGCAAAATGGATTGTCGAAGCACACGAGGGAAACATTCAAGTACAAAGCGAATTGGGCAAAGGAACAACATTCACTATCACTTTTCCGAATGAACGTGCATAAATGTTGCACGTTTTTTCTTTTTCACCTAATTTTCTCTTTTCGCTTGTACAATTCAAACTGTAAATAGCAAAGGAGGTGATTGTTGTGAAAAAACGAACGATTTTCTTCTTGATCGGTGGACTAGTTGTCGTCGCCGTATTCGCGCACATCGCTACTTATGTCATGCACATCGGCTGGAGTGGACGAATGCCGGCAGAACACATGATGGGAATGGGGAAACATCATCGCGCATTTGGCCACCACGATCCACAAATGATGCGACCACACGGCATGCCAATTTTCGGATGGATTCCTTTCCTTATTCAGTTGGCATTAGTCATCATCGGATGGATCGTGTGGAAAACGACAAAAAGCGGCGGCAAATGGATTGGCGGTGCGATCATGGCAATCGGGTTGGTCGCACTTTTACCGAAAGCGTTGCTCGCTGTTGTAGCGATCGTTGCCGCTTACATTTTATTTAGAGGGAAGACGAAGCCGGCAACCGAATTTGAACCATTCGTTCCACCTGTGCCAAACCATAACTTTTTAGATGAATGGGAAAAAACAATACAAAAGGAGGAAAAATAATATGGGCATTTTTAAACGCGTCAAACATGTCGTCCTTGCTGATTTGCATGATATGATCGACAAATGCGAAGACCCCATTCGCATGACAAAGCAATACATTCGCGAACTAGAAGAGCAACTTGAAAAAGCACAACAAGCACTTGCACACCAATTTATGTTAGAACAAAAATACGAACGTCTCATCGCAGATGCAGAAGAAATGATCGCAAAACGAGCTCGCCAAGCAAAACTAGCCGTTGAAAAAAATGAAGAGCCAATCGCAAAAATGGCCCTTCAAGAAAAAATCGCCTATGAAAAAAAAGTAGAACTATATACGCAACAATACAATACATTAAAAGAAAAAACAACTGCTTTAACAGAAAAAGTGAAACAATTGTACGAAACATATGAACAATTAAAAGTAAAACAAATGCAGCTCATGACTCGCTTTCACGTGGCAGAAACGATGAAACAAATAGATGAAGCGATGACGTCTTTCCGTTATGACCATATCATTAAAGGCTTTGCACGCATGGAAGAAAAAGTGATGTTACTTGAAGCAGAAGCAAAAGCACGATCTGTCATTCAAACGATGCCTTCTCAATCGTTTGACGCTGAAGTCGAACAACAGTTAAAACAACTAAAAGAGAAATAAAAATGAAGGGTGTCCGAAATCAAGGACACCCTCATCTTCTCTATGTCGTCCATTCATCATGAATGATGCCGACAAGTTTCCATTGACCGCTTTCTTGTTCAAAAACAAGACGCAAACTTCGCCAGTCCATACCGTTATATTGTGGGTCAAAACCATTAAAATGAAATTCAACGAATGACCCGTTCGGATATGCTTGTTGAATATTGTTTATCATATTTCCTGTCCCAACAACAACATTATTTCCAATCATATGCGGATTCGCAAAATCGACATCATAGACGAAACGATCAAAATAGTCTTGAAACGTGAGCTGAATCGGATCACCTGAACCGTCATATGCTCCCCATTGATACACTTGGGTTGAGGACCATAGGGACGGAAATTGAGATGCTGAAAACTGTAAATCATGTTGAACATCAATATGACCATACGGACTGAATCGTACACCAGCTGTGGAGTGGACGTAAGATGAGAGCGTATTCATATCGTGATTTTTTAGCGCATTCACGACATCTAAAGCAACAGATAAAAGAGAGGACGGATTAACTTGATTTACCTGGCTTTTTAATTGCTCATTTTCTTGTTGAAGCTGTTTATTTTTCTTTTGTAGTTGTTCAATTGTCGTTTGTTGTTTTGCAATTGTTTGCTTCAACTGTTTGACATTCGATTCGTCTTGCTGGGCTGTACAGCCAGCAAGTAAAATGATAAACGCTACGATTAATCGTTTCACAATCCCACATCCTTTTTCTTTTAGTATATCACCTACAAACAAAAATAGATGCCATCATATCGGCATCTAACTCACTTTTTCTTGTTCCCTCTCTTGTAAAAATGCGATAAAACAATCGACCATTTGAGCATCCCATTGCGTTCCCCGACCTTCCAATAAAATCGAAATCGCTTTTTCTACGTTCATCCCTTTTCGGTATGGACGATCAGATGTCATCGCATCAAACGCATCTGCCACCGCAATAATACGTCCAAATAGCGGAATGTCCTCCCCTTTTAAGCCATCTGGATATCCTTTCCCGTCTATTCGCTCATGATGCGACCGAATACCTGGAAGCAAATCTTGCACTTCTTCAATCGGCTGTACTTGTCGAATAATATTTTCACCGAGTACCGGATGCTTTTTAATCCATCCAAATTCATCATCAGTCAACTTTCCGTCTTTCAATAAGATGTGATCAGGGATACCGATTTTTCCGATATCATGCAAAATAGCAGAACGATATAAACGAGCGAGTTGCTCTACTGTCATCCCTAGCTTCTTACCAATTTCTACAGCATATACGGCAACGCGCTGCGAATGACCAGCTGTATATTCATCACGCGCATCGAGTGCAGTCGTCATAACGGAAATGAAACTATTTAATAATTGCTTATTTTTCTCATCCCGTTCAACGATCGCATCGACCATATGGTTAAAACCGCTTGTGAGCTCGGAAAATTCATCAATATAAACGTTATCGCACATCAATTCATATTCTTTTTTTTGCACGCGACTCATGTATTGAAGCAAATCTTCAATGCTTCGTTCCACATCTTCAGACAAGACACGGGCCGCAAATAAAGAGAACAAAATGGAGATGACTAATACGACAATCGTCCACGTCCAATAACCTGAAAATGTGTTTTTCCCTTCAGCAAACCATTTCACTTCAGTGGCTAACACAAATAATAAAACGGGGAAAATACCGATAAATAACACACTTAACCCGATTTTTACTTTCATCGGCACATATACGACATTTGTCGCTCGAATCGCTTCATGAAACCCGTGCATTCTCCCTATTTGCATCATATCGCGAATAAGCGGACGCATCGTGCGCAACGTTAAAAAAAACTCGATCATCGCATGAAGCATCGCAATAAGCAATGCGCCAAATAAAGCATAAACAACATACATATACGGAATGCGCAACACATCGATAAAAATAAGTGAAACTGTCATCGCAACAGCTGGAATCGAAAGCCCTAAAAAATGTGGAAGCGCGATACGTCTTACCGTCAACAACGGAAAGCGCTTAGCTTGGACAAGCGCCCAATAAAATTGTTCTTCCGTTACTTTCGTTTCAGAAAAAACGAGACGAATGGGGTGAATATCTTTTTGAAAGGCACGATATTCGATAAACAACATAATACAAAAAGAAAAAAACTGAATAAGCAACAACATGAGTAAGTCTACTTGCCGAATGTTTAGCGCCATTACCATTAACGTGCTACCAACGCCGACAACCGCTAAAATCGAACCAATTGTGTAATTCATAAACAATTTCTTTAGCGTTTCTTCAAACATGCGCATACCCATCCCTCCTCCCTATTCTTTTTCATTATAACAAGAAAAAAGTAAATGACGAGACATACATTCCTTTACGATTCATTAATAAAAATTTCCAAAAAATCAAACATTGTATTTACAAAGTCTACAAAAATATTAAACGAGGTTAACATTGCCCTTCTATAATAGGCGTTGTTGATATACAAACCTAGGAGGGAAAAAAATGTCCGTGAAGAAAGTGCTCGCACATACGCTGATCGCATCAGCTGTCCTCGCTTCGCCGCTTATTCCCGCGACCGAATGGAAAGCAGAAGCAAAGGCTGTCCAAAAACAAACTATCCAAAAAACAAACTGGAATGTAAACGGGACGGTAGTTTCTATTTCTGTGACGACTGTTTCTGGTGGAAACTGGATTGTATCTGCTCCTGAAATCGCCAAATTACTAGGAGCTACATATTCTCACAACAAAAAAACAAAAATGTACACGCTAACGAAAAAAGGAACGGTTGTTCAAGTAAAGGCAAATGACAAAGTTGCCGTCATTAATGGTAAAAAAGTAACGATGAACGTAGCACCTAAAACGGTAAACAACGTCTTATACGTTCCAGCTGTGACGATCGTTCAAGCGTTCGGGGGACAGTTACAAACAAATGCTAGCCCTATTCTTCTCTCTACAAATGGCAATGTGCAAACAAAAAAAGTAGCCGTTTCAGTTGATGGACAACCGACTCAGTTAAATGCTATAGCGATGGGACAAAAAACACTTTATTCTCTCTCTGATATCGCAAAAGCGTTCGGGGTCGCAATGAATGTCGATGGAAAAACAAAAACAATTACATTAAGTGGAAAAGGCAAAAAGGCTACTTTCCTTCTTCAGCAACAAGGTTCGTCCGTAGTTAAAGTAAACGGCAACTTTTATGCTGACTTGCACGGTGTCGTAACGAAATTAGGTGGCGAAATCGAGCACGGAAGTCTATTATTTATCGCAACAAATGGATTTTTAAAAGGAACGAACTTTAATCCTCAATGGTTAAGCAACGAATACGTGATCGTCACAAATGAAAACGATGAACCTGTGTCAAAAATTGTACATGTTCCATCTCGCAAAGCCATCGCAACGATCGCAAGTGGAGATCTTGCATTATCACCAGATAAGAAAAAAGGTGCATATGTAGACGATAACGGTCAACTCTTCATTGTCGATCTAGCAACAAGGAAGGCGATGCCTATCGGTACAGATGATGATATAAAAGTAGAACTGACATGGTCACCAGATGGTTCAACGATTTACTTCTTTAAAGAAAGTAGCAGTGATATTATCGCTTCTATAAATGTTCAAACAGGTGCGATAACAGAAATCGTCAACGATAAAGTGAAATATAAATCTGACCTTCGTCTATCGGATGACGGAAAAAAAATTATATACACAGCCGCAAAAGAAGCAAAGGCAAACTATACTGATGACTCGAAAACAGAGATTGATACAATCGATACAACAGGCACAGAACCACAATTATATGTTGTTGATTTAACAACAGCGGATAAAAAAACAACAGCTGTAACAACAGATACAAATAATAAAACATACTCGTCCTTCGCTGGAGATACGATTGTTTATTTAAGTGCTAATCCAGACGATGAAAACACGCTTCCTGTATTAAAAGCCATTGTTGCGGGCACAGAACAAAACATGGCAACAAACATGAACATTACTTACGTTGCAACAAAAGGAAATACCGTATTTGTGTTAGTGGAAGAGAAAAACGGATCTTATTCCATTTATCGTGCTACAGCACCACAAGCACAATGGACTCGCATTTTTAATACAAAGACAACAATAACATCTATTTCTCCTTCTCCATTCGGTAATGACATCGCCGTAACTATTCCAACAGATGAAGGAGAAAAAGTTGCTGTTATCATAAACAATCGATTAATTGATATTACAAAATAAATTTTGTAAGAGGTGAAAATCATGAATTTAAAATCTTTTATTAAAAAGTTCTCTCTTGTCGCATTATCTTCTAGCTTATTATTCGGCTCTTCGCTTACAGTAACAGAAAAAACAGAAGCTGCTCAACAAAAGGGGAAAATTGTCGTCGCTGGCTCGTCGGCATTACTTCCATTAACCCAACAAGCAGCGAAAGAATTTAAAAAGGCAAATCCAAAAGTAGCAATCTCTGTATCCGGTACATCATCTATCGTTGGACCACAATCTGTTTCAAAAGGTTCAGCAACAATCGGTGCTTGTGACTGGGATGCAACGAAACCTGTACCTGGCTTTAGTGCATTTCAAGGTTTAAACGCCTACCCGATTGCGGTTATTCCATTTGCAACGATCGTTCATAAAGACAACCCTGTAAAAAATTTAACAACGAAACAATTACAAGATATTTTCGCAGGAAAAATTAAAAACTGGAAAGAAGTTGGCGGAAAAGATGAACCAATTATTGTCGTCAACCGCGCACACGGTTCAGGGACGCGTGTAAACTATCAAATGAAAGCATTAAAAGGCTCTTCATTTATGACACAAGGTGAAAACTATAAAGAAGTATCTTCAAACGGAAACATGATTAAAGCGGTGGAAACGACACCAAATGCCATTGGATACACAGACCTTGCGTACATTAAAGGAAACATTAAAGCGGTAGCCTACAACGGTGTAGAGGCAACAGTAACAAACGTGATCAACGGTAAATACCCTGTTTGGGGCTATGGCTACTTGTTAACAAAAGGACCTGCTACTGGAGCAAATAAAGCATTTATCGACTTTATCCAAAGCAAAAAGTTCCAACAAGGTTCGTTGAAAAAATTAAAATTCATCCCAATTACAGCAATGAAAAAATAACATATTTGCAGCCTCCTTATGAGGAGGCTGTCTTTTATATGATGAACGAGGAGGAAACAATATGGCGTTACCTGCGGAACATGTTCGCATCCAACATGAGCAAACGAAAACAAAACAATGGCGCATGAAGTATATGAAAAATAACGCCTTTCGCTACGCTTGTTTAGCCAGTGCACTATCTTTAGGTGTTGCTCTTTTTTCGATCGTCATTTTTATTAGCCAAACGGGGTTTCTCGTATTTAAAGACGTCTCGTGGAAAGAGTTCTTTTTTTCCGCTACGTGGGAGCCGTTTGAAGAAAAATATGGGGCAGCTGTTTTTATTGCTGGGACGTTATATTTAACATTTTTAACGTTGATCATGTGCACGCCAATTGCTTTAGCTATTGCTATTTTTATTGCTGAAATGGCGCCAAATTGGCTAAAAAATATTATGCGTCCAATGTTAGATTTGCTAGTCGGCATTCCTTCCATTGTGTATGGATTTTTAGGTTTAACAATCTTAATTCCATTCATTCGTGAGACAACGGGCACACTTGTTGGCGATGGTTTCTTCGCTGCTGCTCTCGTGTTAACGATGATGGTTTTACCGACTGTTGCTCGTATTAGCGATGACGCCATTTGCGCAGTGCCACAACATTTGCGCGAAGCAGGCTATGCACTTGGAAGCACAAAACTTCAAGTGATTACACGTATCGTTCTTCCTGCCGCTCGCCCAGGCATTTTAACGGCAATTATTTTAGGTATGACACGAGCAATCGGTGAAACGATGGCTGTTGTGATGGTCATCGGAAATACTGCACAGTTTGGATGGGACTTGCTCACACCAACATCGGTATTAACGAGCAACATCGTGATGCAAATTACAAACGTTCAATTTGATTCCACATGGAACTATGCATTATATATGATGGCGTTTTTATTGTTGTTCATTTCTCTTGTATTAATTATCATTATTCGTCAACTTCGTCCAAAGGGAGAGTAACATAATGAGAGAGTCATTGTTTCATAGTCATCGTAAATCAATCGCAAGCGCCATTTACACAAATCGCTTGTTTCATATGTTCGTCGGCATAATTACAGTATCAACATTTATTTTAATTATCGGATTGCTGTACAAAATCTTAGGGAAAGGACTGCCGAAACTATCGCTTGATTTTTTATTCACATTACCGAACGAACTAGAAGCTGGCGGCGGTGTCGGACCATTTTTATTCAATTCTTTTTACGTTCTTATTTTATCTCTCATCCTTTCATTGCCTATTGGCATTGGAGCCGGCATTTTTCTCGCAGAATATGCGCCGAACAATCGTTTTACAGAGTTTGTGCGCACGTCTGTTGAAAGTTTAGCATCTGTTCCTTCGATCGTTTTCGGTTTGTTTGGTTATGTATTGTTTGTCGAATATGTCGGTATTGGCTTGACGATCATTGGTGCTGCAGTTACGCTTGCTTTATTAAATTTACCCGTACTAGCCCGCGTCACAGAAGAAGCTATCCAAGCCGTGCCGCAAGACATTCGAGAAGCATCTCTCGCGCTTGGGGCGACAAAGTCGCAAACAATATTAAAAGTTGTCCTTCCTGCTGCGCTAAACGGAATTTTAACGGGTATTAGCCTCGTTGCATGTCGTGCATTTGGTGAATCTGCCATCATTATTTTAGCAGGGGGAACATCGACATCTGGCTTTATGTGGGATTTCAACTTGTTATCGCAAGGTGGTACACTTCCTGTTCACTTATGGTACGTACAATCCGAAGCACTCGTACCAGATGCAACAGAAATCGCTCAAAAATCTGCAGCTATTCTTGTTCTCATCGTATTAATCATTAGCTTTACTGTTCGCTTCCCACTTTGGATTCAAACACTAATTACAAAAATAAAAGCAACCCCTCGCAAAAGTTAAGCGAGGGGTTTTATGTTAATGCGCGGCATGTCCGGATGTTAATACCCAAATCGACCCTGCGACAATGACGATCGCGACAAACACCGCATAAGCCATATTAATGACGTTTGTTTTTCCGTCTTCTCCTTCTGTCACGTGCATGAACATAAATAGTTGAAGACCAGCTTGAATAACAGCAAGCGAACCAATAATCCACATAACGATCGTATACGATACGTTCATTTTCAACGCCACAAATACGGCAACGAACGTTAAAATGAGCGAAAATAAAAATCCAACAACGTGGCTAACGGGATATTTGCTTTTATGCTCCATTTACCCCACCATCCCTTTTAAATACACAAATGTGAAAATGAAAATCCAGACGACATCAAGGAAATGCCAGTATAAACTAATGATAAACATTTTTCTTGCAGTAACTGGCGTCAAACCGCGTTGAAAAAGCTGAATAATAAGCATCACTGCCCAAATGATTCCGAACGTCACGTGCGCACCGTGCGTACCAAGCAACACGAAAAAGCTTGATAAAAACGCGCTCGTTTGCATCGTTGCCCCTTCATGAACGTAATGAATAAACTCACGAATTTCCATAAACAAAAAGCCCGCCCCTAACAAAAGGGTAATGACAAACCAAACGAGCAGTTGCTTCATATTACGTTGTCGCATAAAAAAGACTGCCAAACCACATGTAAAGCTACTTGTCAACAACAATAACGTTTCAATGAGCACATCATTCAGCTTAAAGATGTCGCTTGGCGTTGGGCCACCGGCATAGCGGTGACCTAACACGCCATAGACGGCAAACAACGTCGCAAATAGCACAATTTCTGCTCCAAGAAAAATCCAAAACCCTAAAATATTTAATCGGTTTTGCTCAGTTTGATATTCAAGTGGAAGCGAATGATTGACGTTAGCCGACATGGTTTTCCGTCCCCCCTTCTACATTTCTCCACGTCCGTTCGGTTTGTTTAATTTCATCGACGCTTACGTAATAGCCGTCATTGTAATCAAACGAACGGATAATAAGCCCAACGACAATTCCAATTGCCGCAACAGCTGCCGCGATATGCGCCTCAAAGACGAGGAAGAAACCTGTAATTCCAAACACAACCGCCATATAAAACGGCAATCCGGAGTTGCTTGGCATATGAATTTTCTTGATGTCGCTTTCTTTTAATGTGAGCGTTTCCCCACGTTTTTTCATATGCCAAAACGCATCTAATTGTTTCACTTCTGGCACGACCGCAAAGTTATAAAACTGTACTGGCGATGCCGTCATCCATTCAAGCGTACGTGCATCCCATGGATCGTGGGACACATTGCGCTTTGCATAACGGAAGCTCCAATAAATGTTATAACAAAATACCGCAAAACCGATCGCTAAAATAATCGAGCCGATCGCAGATACGAGGAAAAGCGGCGCAAAGCCGGATTCTGCTGAATACGTATACGCGCGACGAACCGCTCCTTTTAAGCCAAGGAAAAACATCGGCATAAACGTCACGTTAAATCCGATCGTAAATAGCCAAAAATGATATTTGCCAAGCTTTTCATTTAGCATAAAGCCAAACATTTTTGGCCACCAATAATACAATCCTGCAAATACCGCAAACACAACACCTGGAATTAATACGTAATGGAAGTGAGCGACTAAAAATAACGTGTTATGGTATTGAAAGTCTGCTGCTGCCATCGCCAACATGACGCCGGTCACTCCACCAATGACAAAGTTTGGCACGAAGGCAAGCGCCCATAACATCGCAGTTGTAAATTGAATGCGTCCTTTTCGCATCGTAAACAGCCAGTTGAAAATTTTCACCCCGGTCGGAACGGCAATTAACATCGTTGTAATCGAGAAAAATGAGTTTACCGCAGGCCCTGCATCCATCGTGTAAAAATGGTGCACCCATACGATCATACTTAAAAATGCAATACCAACAATAGAAATGACCATCGATGTATATCCATACAACGTTTTACGTGAAAACGTTGCAATGACTTCAGAGAAAATTCCAAACGCCGGCAAAATAACAATATATACTTCCGGATGGCCCCAAAGCCAGAACAAGTTTGCCCAAAGCATATCGCTTCCGCCTGAAGAAAGCGTAAAGAAATGCGTTCCGTACAAGCGATCAAACGTCATTAACGCTAATGCAACGGTGAAAATCGGAAATGCGGCAACGATGATAATGGACGTAATCAACGTCGTCCACGTAAACATCGGCATTTTCATTAATGTCATGCCAGGTGCACGCATTTTTAAAATTGTGACGATAAAGTTAATCCCCGTCATTAACGTACCGAGCCCTGCAATTTGCAACGCAATTGCATAGTAGTTGTTTCCGATTCCTGGACTAAACTCTTTTCCAGCTAGCGGGAAATACGATGTCCACCCTGCATCTGGTGAGCCACCAACAACGAACGAAATGTTAAATAACATCGCCCCGCTAAAAAATAACCAAAAACTAAGTGCGTTCAACTGCGGAAACGCGACATCGCGCGCTCCAATTTGCAAAGGGACAACAACGTTCATTAAACCGATTAAAAATGGCATCGCCATAAACAAAATCATAATCACGCCATGCGTTGTAAAAATTTCGTTGTAATGTTGCGCATCTAAAAAGTTCATTTCTGGACGAGCCGTTTGCGCCTTCATTAACAAACCGTCCATTCCACCGCGGAAAAACATAAGTACACCAGATAAAATGTACATAATCCCGATCTTTTTATGATCGACGGTCGTTAGCCATTCGCGCCATAGCCAACCCCATTTTTTAAAGTACGTTAATCCAACAACGATCGCAACGGCAGTCAACACAATCGCAATTTGTGAACCGACAAGAAGCGGGTCTCCCCCAACAAGCATTTCATTCCACTTAATGCCCATGATGTTCACCTCCGCTATCACTCTCTAAAGCTTGTTGTTCATCTTCTTCGTTACAATTGGATGATGAACTAGATTTATAGTTGTCTTCATCAGTAAAAGTTTTTCCTTGATACCCATGGCCACGATATAGCTCTGGGTTTGTGTACGTCTTGGAATGTGCATCCGCATGATTCACCCATTGTAAATGCGTATCCACAAACGTGAGTCGGCCTAAATGGGTCGGCAACAATAATTCCTCATATTTTTCTTTCGTTAATTTCGGTGCCTTTTGTTTTACTTCTTGCACCCATTTTTCAAACTCTTTTGGCGTTTGCGCTAACACTTCAAACTGCATATGCGCATACCCACGTCCATTAAAGTTCGTATTTCGTCCTTCATACGATCCTGGGCGCTCCGCAACAACGTACAATTCCGTTTCCATTTTGTTCATCGTATATTTTTGCCCAGCTAACGCTGGTACCCAAAACGACTGCATTGTCGATGCAGAGGTCATTTTGAATAGCACAAGCCGATTCGCTGGAATGTTGACGTAGTTTACGGTTTCAATATTTTGTTCCGGGTAGCTAAAAATCCATTTCCAATCTGCCGACGTGACATGAATGACAAGTGGCTCTTGATCTTCGTACCCTTTCGGTGGTTTTTCTAAATCGTATAACGTTCTAACTGTCGGAATCGTTAATGCAATAACGATTAAAATGGGAATAACTGTCCATACAATTTCAAGCACCGTACTTCCGTGTTCCTCAGGTGGCTCCTCTCCCTTTCTCTCAGGTCGATCGCGATATTTCCATACGATATAAGCGAACAAAGCAAATACAACGACAACGACAAGAAGCATCCACCAAATCGACCAGTTAATCAACTCCGTAATGCTTCGAGCAGCTGGTCCTTGCGGCTGAAACACAACCATCTCACAGCCTCCAAGGAGCGGAAGCAACCCCACAATCCAGAACTTCCACTTCATCTCTCTTCACCTCAACAAAAATTGTGATTCATTGAACAAAAAACCAAATACAAAACGAACGAATTTAATTAACTTTGTAGTATTAACACTATTGAAATGATTTTAACATGTATTGTAAAAATAATTGTGACGAAAAAAGGAAGGAAGAAACTGCATTGCGGGGGAAACAAAAAGCAAAATCATTGACAAAAAGAAAAACACTTTTCTCGACATCAAAAAATGAGCGAGAAAAGCGTTATCTTTTACATAATACATGGAAATAAAAAAAGAAATCGGTTGTTCATCTGAAATCTTGTCACATTTTCGTTAAATTTTTTTCGAAATTTGTTCAAATTTATTGTCCAAAAACAAAAAAAGCGCCCATGAAGAGCACTTTTTCATCTCAACAGCTTCCGCACCCATTTGAGCGCATTTGGAAAGTTTGGATAGCGCAACGGAATATCGAATTTCGTTGTTTGTTTTAATACGCTTTTGTAGTGCGAGAAGGCATCAAAGCTTGCTTTCCCATGGTATGTACCGATGCCGCTTTGTCCAACACCACCGAAAGGCAAATGAGGATTGGCAACGTGTACAACCGTATCGTTTATACAACCACCGCCGAAACGAACTTGTTGCAATACTTGTTGTTGCACATCGCGATCTTCTGAAAACAAATAAAGCGCAAGCGGCTTTTCGTAATCGTTGATCATTTGAATCGCTTCATCAACCGTCCCAAACGTAAGAATCGGCAATATCGGCCCAAAAATTTCTTCTTGCATAATGTCATCGTCCCACGTCACATCGTCTAGCAACGTCGGCTCGATCCAACGTTGCTCAATGTCATACGTTCCACCATGTACAACAATACCATTTGTTAAAAAACGAACGAGCCGTTCAGCATGACGAACAGTAACAATGCGACTATATGTATCTTTGTGACCATATAACTGCTCTATATACTGCTTCATTCGCTCAATCAACAAAGATTTAACAGAAGCATGGACGAACACATAATCTGGAGCAATGCACGTTTGCCCGGCGTTTAAAAATTTTCCCCATACGATTCGCTTGGCAGCTAAATCAATATGCGCGGAAGCATCGACGATCGCAGGACTTTTTCCGCCGAGTTCTAATGTGACAGGCGTCAAATGCTTTGCAGCAGCTGCCATGACGATTTTTCCGACCGATACACTTCCTGTGAAAAAAATATGATCAAAGCGCAAATCTAACAGCTGTTGGCTAACGTCTACCCCTCCTTCCACAACAGCAACATACTCCTCTGGAAACACTTCTGAAATGATTGTTTTCAGCAACGCCGACATTTCTGGCGTATATTCAGACGGCTTCACTACCGCGCAATTTCCTGCGGCGATCGCGCCGATTAACGGGCTTATCGCAAGCTGAAATGGATAATTCCATGGCGCAATAATTAAACTAACGCCATATGGCTCTGGATATATGTAACTTTTTGAACCAAAGTGCGTTAACGGTGTCGGCACACGTTGCGGTTTCATCCAATCGCTCAGTCGCTTCGTGATAAAACGAATCTCTTCGTAAACGATGCCGATTTCCGTTGTATATGCTTCAAGCGGTGATTTATGCAACTCTTTTTTTAACGTATCGGTAATTGTCGGTTCATATTTTTGTATCGTTTCTTTTAATCGTGTTAATTGTTTTAAACGAAAATCAAGAGAAAGCGTTTCTCCTGTACGAAAGTAGCGCTTTTGTTTTTCGAGCAACTCGTTCATTTATTTCACCCTCGTCACACCCGATCTTGAACCTTTCTGACAATATTCGTAACGAATTTACGTGACATAAAACGAACACTAAATGCAAGGAGTTTATTCGCCATCCCCGGAATAATGACGGTTTTATTGTTCATTACTCCTTTGTACCCAGCCTCCACCACTTGTTTAACATCCATCACACCGCTTTTAAACAATTTCGATTGTTGCAAGTTCGCCCGATCCGCAAATCCTGTCGCAGTTGGCCCTGGACATAGCGCACTCACAGTGACATTCGTGTGTCGCAACTCGTTACTTAACGCTTCTGAAAAAGATAACACATACGCTTTCGTCGCATAATATACAGCCATTAATGGTCCTGGTTGGAAAGCAGCCGTTGATGCAACGTTTAAAATTTTCCCTTCGTTTCTTTTTACCATATCTGCGACGACTAGTTTCGTCAAATGAGTGAGTGTTTTTATATTTAGATCAATCATATTTAATTCTTCTTGTAACCCGATCTCCACAAATTCTCCGTACAACCCGAATCCTGCGTTATTGACGAGGATATGAATGTCAAGCTGTTCGTTTTTTAATGTTTCATACAAATCATGAACTTCGTTTTGATTCGATAAATCTTTAGCATATATCCATACTGCTATTCCGTATGTTTTTTCTAGCTGGCGTTTTAGTTCATCTAACTTCTGCTTGTTTCGTGCTACCGCAATAATGTTATACCCTTCCTTTGCAAATTGTGCAGCAAATTCATAGCCAATTCCACTTGATGCCCCTGTGATTAATACGTTCTTTTTCATTCTCTACATCTCCTTTTTTTAAATGTTTAAAAACTTAAACATATAAAACGAAAAAGTTGGCCTTTAGCATATCTAAAGGCACTCCTTCTCGACAGCATGAATCAAATCTTTCAATAATTCAACAGCTTTTTCGATAGATAATACATAGTATCTCAATGTCCCTTTTTGTTCTACCGACACTAATCCTTGGTCGCGCAAAATTTTCAAATGGTGGGAAATCGCTGGACGTGATAAACTTGACCTTTCCGTAATTTCATTGACTGTTAGCTTATCGTGTTCCGCAAGCAGCAATACAATATCTTGTCGATGAGGATCGCTTAGCGCTTGAAATAATGGTATACACGATCGAAACACCTCGATCGCTTTTTGTCCCATTCCCCTCTTCCTTTCTTTTGTTTAAAAGTTTAAACATTTGATATCTTTATCCTATTCTTTTTCTTCACGCCTGTCAATGCATTATTCGAAAAATAGATCCTTTACCTTCCCTTCACCTCCCTCCTCAACTGTTCCACAAGCGCCTCTTGGTATCCTGCTTTTTTCCGCCGCAATATTTCTTGTTTTACTGGCTGCAAGTCATGAAGCGTCACCGATTGCAGTTTAGCCAAACGTTCATCGGATAGCGGAACGGTCGGTTTGGTCGCCAAATAATCAGAACAGTCGTAATGCCAAAGCCGAACAGATGAACCGTACCGCTCGACAAGGCGCTGCGCCATCTTTAGTCCTTCCGGGTCAAAATCGCCCGAATAATAAAGGGTAACCCCTTCTTTTACGAGTAAATCAAACAGCCACCTCGTCGCTAAATTCAATTGACCGTTTGTGCTAATGAGCGGTACGTTCGCATCTAACAGCGTCGAAAACACACCCGCATTTTCGACGACAAAGACGTTGTTGCCTACGGACGGATACGCCCGCACTAGCGGCATCACTTCCCGCAGCGGAACATTTAGCGCCATATTCGTTTTACATGCGGCAGCGAAAACAGGATGGCGGCCTTTCTCTGTTTCTGCCATCACGCCAGCGCATGTCACAAAGTTTAATACATCTTCCCGCAACAGCCGGTACGACTGCAACAGTTCGTTCACGTCTTCTACCGACGAAAGGTCGTATTCGGTATCCGCATAAAATTGCAGCGCCGAAAGCAATAGCTTCCCCGCAAGCGTATGCAAATCAAACATATGCGGATCGTTCGCTACTTTTTGCGCAAAAACGGGCAAGCGAACGTAGGTGGACGGAAGCTGTTCGAGCGCGCGGCAAACAGCAGAAAGCGCCGCCTCTAACGCGTGATGGTTTTGTTGATACGCTAATTGCACAAACCGCTGCTTTTCTACCGCCATCAACCAATCGCGCTGTGCTCGATACGTATTCATAAGCCGGGTAAAATAGGCTTCCTTTTCCCGCTCTATTTCTTGTTGTTGCTCTTTTTTCGTTACGAGCGGCTCGCCAAAATAGCATGACAGCAACTCCACGAGAGAAATGCCGGCAAACCTTGTATTCGCAAGCTGTTGTTCAAACGCCGCGAGCGACACGCGGCTCATTTCTTTGCCAAAAAACGACGCGATCGCTTCCTTTTCCTCCGCCGAAAGAGACGAAACGGAAATCGTGCCCCCTATGCGGCCAAGCGATTCGTATTTCTTTTTCATTTCGCAAAAAAGGCGGTGAAACGAACGTTCACCGCGAAAAAATTGCACCGCCTCATCTAATCGGTTCAATGATCTCACCCTTTCTTGCATCCTCGACGACAAGCTGCTTTACTTTTCCGTTCCAATAATAGCGAATGACCGTCACGAACGAGGCGTTTTTCGGACGAACGAGTTCACAAATCGATAGCGCCGGTACTGTATCGTAATCGCCCCAGAGCGCTTGCGAGTTCATCACATAGTTAAACCCAAGCTGCTCGACAAGCCCGAACATATTGCGAATATTATTTTCGTCTACCCCCGCAAACGCTTCATCCAACGAAATAATGTACGGTGCATCGTCTGCAGCTTCTTGATAGCGCGAATACGTCGCCGCAAACAACGGAATATACATCGCCATCGCTTTCTCCCCACCGCTAAATTGATAGAAACGCTGGTTCGTCAACTCCCGTTTCGGTTCGTTCGTTTTTTGGTAATAAAGGGTAAACGAAAACCATTTCCGATAGTCTAACACTTCTTTAATAATTTGGTGGAGCGTATTGCCTTGGCCGCGCTCTTCTAACAATTCGCGCGCCCGATGAATTTTCGAGCGGAAATGTTTCGTCACTCGTTGCAAATCTTCCTCTTTTAATAGCCGCGAGTTCATCCGCAACAATTCGACAAGCTCTTTCGTATCCATCTCTTCTTCCGTTTCCGCGGTGCGCGGCTTCCATTGAATAAACAACACAAGCCCCGAAGACGTATCGAGCTGCTGCATT
Source organism: Anoxybacillus eryuanensis (assembly GCF_051200995.1). NCBI lineage: Bacteria > Bacillati > Bacillota > Bacilli > Caryophanales > Anoxybacillaceae > Anoxybacillus > Anoxybacillus eryuanensis. The sequence continues at coordinate 106,351 of NZ_JBPODS010000005.1, forward strand.
AGTTCGTTCATATCTTTTACCCAACGTTCCGCCCGTTGAATACGGCTACGCAAAATTCGGCCAATCGTTTTTAAAATAATTTCTTCGTACAATTCGCGGTCTTGCTCTTTCATATATTCCCGCTGTAAGAAAATGTCATGCTCGATTTCATGTAATACATAAAATGGCGATACGCGCTGCCCTTTATAATCAAGCAAAAGGACGATTCGGTCTTGCTTTTCTCTCCACCCTGCGACTTTTAATTCCATTTCCTCGTCTAGCTCAATATCCGCAAACAAATTGTCCTCCTCAGCTGCGACGGGCTCTTGGCTAAGCCGATATTCCGTTAAATTCGCTGATTCTTGGAAAAAGACGCTATTTAATCGGTTCACAAGCGACGTTCGCGTTTCTTTCGCTAGCGCTCCATACCGCTGCATCGCCTCTTTTGCTTTTTCTAACAAATCAGCACCATGAAGTTCCACTAGTTCAAGAGCGACTTCTCGCGCAAACGACTGCTTCCATGCTTCTGCGAGCCGCTTAGCAAACGCTTCTTTCACCGAAAGCTGTTCGCATTTTTCCCGAATGGCTTTCAGTTCATGTTCTAGCGCAATGCGCTCGTTCATTTTCGCCGGCATTTCTCGCTGCAAAAATGCCAACCGGTCGCGGACGCGCTGGATTTCCGCTTGAATTTCTTCTGCGCCCATTAGTTGCAGCGTCCGTTCGATTTCTTGCCGCTTTAGTTCGAGTTTTTGCTGCTCTTTTGCGAGCATATGCCGTTCGCCTTTTGTTTCGTCGATTTCTTGTTGCAACGTTTCGAGCTGCTCTGTCCGATGACGAATCATGTCGAGCAAATGAAGAAATTCGCGATGCGTCATTTGCAGTTCGTGAAGCCCGCGCATATACGATTTCATAAAGAGAAGCGCCTGTTCATAGCCGTCCTTGGAAAACTCTAAATCGAGCCCCTCGGTTTGCTCGCGCAACGTTTGTTTTGCTTGTTGCCAATCGCGGGCAAGCTGGGCTAACTTTTCGTTTTTCTTTTCCCATTCGCGTTGTTTGCTTATTATCATTCGCTTCGTTTTTTCTCGTTCTTCAAAGGCTGCGCGCATATCGCGGTCGGTTGGAAAGGCACGAAACCAGCGGGTTATTTGCGCAATCGTCTGCTCGAGCTGTTTTAGCATGTCGGTTCCCTCATGAAGCTGGGCGCGAAGTTCGTGGAGTTCTGCTTCGAGTGCGGCGATCTTTTCTAGCCGCCAACGCTTGCGGGCAGTGCGTCCGATAAACAACGCTTTTTCCCGCGCCGGGGCATGCCCTTTGATTAAGCCGAGCGTATAACGCCCTTCTTCATGAAGCATAAACGTTCCGTCCATTTCTCCATCGGCAAGAACGATGCTTTGAAGTACTTCGTTAATGCGCGTTTTGGATACTTTGCATCCTTCATCTACATCCGGCTGCAAATAGTCTGCTAATGTATGCGCCAGTTCGACAGGACGTGGAACAATCACTCGGTCACACGTTACTTCGACATCGGTTTCTGTAATTAACGCATCAAGTAGCCCTGCATGATACAATGCCGATTCAATCCGCTCCCGAAGCGGTTCTGGTACATGGTCTTGAAATTCCACCCCTGCATAAAACGGGACAAAAGCAATCCCTTTTTCGTCTAACTCCGCCCGCGCTGCGATCGTTTGTTCATCGCGCATGAGCTCGGGGTCTTTTTGCGTTTTCCATTGGTTCCATTCGGCTTCTTTTGCGGCAATTTTTTCTTCTAATAACGTGCACGTATGCTTTTGCTTCATTTTTTCTTCGTTTTTTCGATTGAGTGCTTCGTAATACGCTTCCGTAAACGGTTGCTTCATCTCATCGACGTGATACGTTTCGTATAGTTCGTGAAGACGCTGTAAAAATAGTTGGACAGAGGGTCCCGGTACGGAAACGTCTTGGCATTGTTCGAGCCAGCGAAATACTTCTTGTTGGAAACGCGCTTTTTCGTTTTCTAACAGTTCGAGCCATTTCGCTTCTTCATGGCGCAATTCGTCTACTTCCCGCTGCAGCTCCCCTGCCTCTTTACTCGTTTCTTCATAGCGCGCCTTCATTTCATCATGGCGGCGCCAAAGCGCAATCGTTTGTTCTAGTTTTTCAACGTATTCTTGTCCTTCTCGCTTCCAGACGGTAAAATCAAATTTCGTTTGGCGCTGTCGAGCAAAGTCCGCTTCGTTAAGAGCATGGGAAGAGAAGGAACTTTCCATCGCATCATGCCGTAAGTCTTCTACTTGCTGCGTGAGTTGCTTTTCTATCTGATACCGCCGGTCTTCGTCTTCTTCTAACTGGCGCTTATAGCGGCGTTCGAGCTGCTCTTTTTCATCGATTTGCCGCAATAGTTTTTGTTGCTTGTCATGAATGTCGCGTATTTCTTGTTGGACTCGCTCATATTCTTTCGCCGCTTGAAACACTTCGTGGCTCGCTAATTCTAATTCTCGTTGATGCAATACGTCCTGTTCGTTTGCAAGCGTTTGAATGTATTCGCTCAAATCGACAAGGTGCGCTTGCTTTTCCTGTTCCTCCGCAAGCCATTGCTTTTCTTCTTCTGCTAGCCGCTTCACTTGTTTGTCAGCCTTTATCCATTCGCTTGCTTTTTCCGCAATCATATACTCGTTATACGCTCGATATTGCGCACAAAGCCGTTTTAGTGATTGCTCATCGCGCTCTAGCTGCTCTAGCTGCTGTTTCGTTTGGTCCATATTTTCAATCGTTTCCGATAAATAGCGCAACTCGTCGTCTGTCAACGCGGGGAGCGAGCTTTCTAAAATCTCGTAAATGACCGTTGGCTTGAAATCCTTCGATAGCTTCGGGCTACGCAATTGAATCAATAGCTCAATTAATTCTTGAAACGCCTCCATCGATTCAAATCGGAAGACGTGCTTATTGACGAGCTCCATATATTCTTTTTGTGAATCCACGACCGTTCCGCCGTTGCCAAGTACATTCGCCAGTTCGCGTTTGGTGAGCGGGATTTTTTCCGTTCCATCCGCTGATTTTTCCGTTTTATATAAAAATAAATCGCGACCGATGCGGCGGTTATCAAAAATGACGAACCCCCAAAAGTCCATATTTTTTTGCCGCTTTGCCCGTAAGCCAATCCCTGTCGTTACGTATTGTTCCGTCTGCATTCGCTTATATTCTAAAAATAAATAGCCTGTCCGCTCATCGCGATCGACAATTTCCTTTTCGCCAAGCAAGTAATCTTCCATTTTTCGTGCCCGAGAACCGAACGGGTCAAGCCGGTCGGGCGTTTTTTTTCCGTCCAATAAGACAGGAAGCAAGCTTTGCATCGTTACTGACTTCCCAGAGCCGTTCGTCCCGCGCAACAACAACTTGCCGTCGGCAAACTCGAAATATTGTTCGTCGTAATACCAAAAATTAATTAATCCCGCGCGATGAAGCACCCATTTATTTGTCATCATCGTCTCTTCCTTTCGTTGTAAAGTCGTCTGGATATTGACCGACAAGCCGTCCAAGCAGCGGATAAAGCACGACCATGCCCGTTTCCTGTTCATATTCTGCCATCTTCCAGTCTTTTAAAGCAGAGAGCAGTTCAGAGGCGAGCTGTGCCGTCGTCATTTCCCGATACGTTTTGCTCCAGCCTTCGCCATACTGCTCGCTGCACCGGTGAAGCAGCTGCCGAAAATCGGACATCGTCACGTGGATTTGCCCGTATTCATCCGGTGGATAGTTGTCCAAATGAGCGCGAACGACAGAGGCAAAATGAAGGATAATATCCGACGTTCCCTTTTGATCTGGAAATAACGTATACACATGTTGCCGTTCTGGAATCGTCAGCAAGGCTGCATTTTTATATAGTTCGTAGCGAAAATCGGTATGCGCCTCGATGTCATCGCGCAGTCGATGGCGGAAGTTGCGCAAATAATAAAAGTTTGGGTCGTCTTTTTGCCGGCGATATACAACAGGAGATAAAAAGAGCTGCCGATAAATAAAGTGGCGGCGGTAGTCGTCGGGTGACACTTTCCACTCTTCCTCCAACAGTTGCTCGATCGTTTCATATTGAATGAAGTCTTTCGGATAGGACCGCATAAAATAGCGGGACAGTACAGGAACTTCATACAACGCTTCTTCGTCTTCTTGATTGGCAAACGCCTCAACTTCCCCGTCGACGTGATGTATAATCCCGATTTGCTCGGCTGTTTTTAAGACGCGAATTAACGCGCGACGATGTTGGTAGTTCGTCCAATCGAGCGCCGTTTCGCCTGGATACATCGCTTTTATTTCTTCGCATACATCAGACAATAAAAATTTTTCTTCGACTGCTTTTCCTTCTAAATATGCTAACAAGCAACAAAATAACGCGTAGTCGAGCGGTTCTTGAAACGACTCCATTCCCATCCACACTTCTGGTTCGGCTGGTATTTTTTCGAGCTTAGCAAAATAGCGGTGAACAATGAGCCGATAGCCGAATTTCTCTTGCACATACCGCTTTAACACTTTTTCACGTTCCCGTATTTTTTGAAAAAGTTCCGGCTCTTTTTCCCGAACAATCCAAAACTGTTCAAACAGCGCCGTTAAAGCTTCTTTCGCTTTCTCATCGAACTCTTTTTCCATTCTCTCTTCTCCTAGTCTAGCAAATGGATTTCGTAATTTGGCATCATTAACGTACCATCTTCTGCTTTCAGTATAATCGTCCCTTCACGTTGGACTACTTTCACTTTCCATCCGTTTTCCGTTTGCACCATCCGGTCTTCTCGCCCCATCGCTTTTGCAATCCACCCGAGCAGCGTTTTGCGAATATGCGAAGCAACGACCGGTAGCTCCTGAAGTACAATTTTTCCGTCGTTTATAAGCTGTGTGAGTTCTTCTTCCTCCTGTTGTTTCGCTGCTAAGTAGGCGGCCATCGTTTCCTCTTTTTCTTTCCGCCGATCAATCATTGCTTCTGGCTTTTTCTTTTCTCGGTAGTGGCGAACGCGCGGTTTTACGAGCCATTCTGCCGGCTGTTCCTCCCAAATATCGCGGTACATATTTTCCGTTGCATCGTTTTCGGCGACGATGTGCTTTGTATGAAAACAGCCGAACACAACCGCCGATAATTTATGCGCTTCTTCTATCGTTTCTAATGAAGAAAACCATTTCGCTAAATGCAAGTAATCTTTTTTTCGGCTGCGGAAGTGGTGATGACGTTCCCCTAAGCGCTGAACGACGCGCGTCATTCGCCGAATCGCTTCGTTTGTCTGCTTTTGTAAAAACGACAGTTCGCTTTCATGCCCGTTTCGTCCTAAAAACCATTCGCTTAAACTGCGCCACGTGTCTAATTTCTCTTCTACTAGCTGTTCACGCGAAAGAATCGCCCCTTCAAAGCGTGGAATGGCAAGCTGGTAAGCGACCACTTCCTCAATAAAACGGCGAACACCGTCCTCTGGCAAGTCTTCGAGCAGTTTTTCAATTTGCATCGACGTTTTTTGCAATGCGACGATAAAATCGCGCAAATAAGCGGTAAACTGTTCTTTATAGACGAGAAATGAATCAGACATCATCCGTTCTTCCATGTTTTCTCCGTTTAAATAGGCAATATAGTCGGCAGAATTTTGGATGATTTTTTTAAAATAATCAAACGTTTCTTCCCACACTTGATTCATTTCTTCCCTTTTTTCGGCAAATCCATCGTGGATAATCGATTCCATTCGGACAAGCGACGCATACAAGCGGTCAAACCGCGTTTTTTCGAGCGAGCCGCCAAACGTCTCCCCTAGCTGCTCAAGCGTGCGAATCATTCGTTCGATTTCAACCGTATATGGGCTGCATTGATAGCGAAACCGTTTCTTTTTAAATTCCTCAATCGTCCGAATATGACCCGTTTCTTGTCTAGCGATTAAGTTTCTCCATTTGACGAGCTGCTCTAGGTCTTGTTGCAACTCTTCTTCTGTATAATTTTGAAATTCATCGAATTGTTTTAAAAAAGCGTACACTTCTTCTGGAAACAAATATTGCCTCATTCGTTCGTGTTGCGTATAAAAATAGCGTAAAATCGCGCGGTACCGGTACGCGTTATCAACTACTAAATATTTCGCCTCCGTAATCGGCTTTAGCCATGACGTATCCATCTTGTGCTCCCCTTCTATCCTTCATCTACTATCATTGTAATCGATTCGCCAGCCGTTCTCTACTAAAACGTCGTTGGGAAAATGTGCTCGCCTATAAGAAGCTTGCTTAAAACACGAATATGTTCGCTAGTCATCCGCTGTCGATTCGTGTAAAATGGAAACGAAAAGGAGGTGAAAGGAATGGTAGAACAGCTGCTATACGAAATTCTTCATGAAGTAAAAGCAACTCGAGCAAAAGTCGAATCGCTGGAAAAACGAGTGGAAGCAGTCGAGCAAAGGGTGGAAGCTATTGAAAAAGAAGTATCTTCCTTACACCAACAAGTACAAGCACTGGACAAGAAAGTTCAAGCACTAGACGGAAAAGTGCAAGCACTAGATGGGAAAGTGCAGGCGCTAGATGGGAAAGTGCAAGCGCTGGATGAGAAAATACAGTTACTTGACGAACGAACACTTGAAACGAAAGCGATTTGTGAAGCGGTTCGTCACGGTCAAGAGGCGCTCGCCGCAAAATACGATGCACTCGCGCTCGATGTCCACAATATGCAAGGAAACATCACCCGCTTAACAAACATACTAGAAGAAAAGGTACTCCCTGCCCTCACCGACCACGAATCGAGCATCCAAGTATTAAACAATCGTGTATTTAAAGTCGAAAGCACTTTACAAAAGCTTGTACACCTATAAAAATAAAGCGGCATTGTCCGATGGCAATGCCGCTTTGTTATTATCGTTTATTAATTTCTTCAAGCAATAGCTTATTGACAAGCGGCGGGTTGGCTTGTCCTTTTGTTGCTTTCATAATTTGGCCGACTAAGAATCCGATCGCACGGTCTTTTCCGTTTTTGAAGTCTTCGATTGATTGTGGATTCGCATCGAGCACTTCTAACACAATGTTGCGCAACGTTGCTTCGTCAGAAATTTGTACAAGCCCTTGTTGTTTGACGATTTGTTCTGGATCGCCACCTTTTTCAACAAGCTCTTTAAAGATTTTCTTCGCAATTTTTGACGAAATCGTGCCGTTTTGAATGAGCTTAATCATGCCTGCAAGACTTTCTGGCGTTAACGCAATGTCGTGTAATTCTTTTTGTTCTGCGTTTAAATAAGCAGATACTTCAACCATGAGCCAGTTTGAAGCAAGCTTTGGATCCGCACCATTTGCAACCGTTGCCTCAAAAAAGTCTGCCATTTCTTTTGTCAGCGTTAATACTTTCGCATCATACTCTGGCAAACCAAGCTCTTCGACATATCGTTTTTGGCGCGCATCTGGAAGTTCTGGAATAGAAGCACGTACGCGTTCTTTCCACTCATCGTCAATATAAAGCATCACTAAATCTGGTTCTGGGAAGTAGCGATAGTCTTCTGAACCTTCTTTTGTGCGCATCAAAATCGTTGTTTTCGTCGCTTCGTCGAAACGGCGTGTTTCTTGCTGGATGACGCCGCCAGACAATAAAATTTTCTCTTGGCGCTTCGCTTCGTATTCTAATCCTTGGCGAACGAAGTTAAATGAGTTTAAGTTTTTCAATTCCGTTTTCGTTCCAAATTTGTCTGAGCCAATTGGACGAAGGGAAATGTTCGCATCACAACGAAGTGAGCCTTCTTCCATTTTACAATCGGATACACCTGTATATTGAATGATCGACTTTAATTTTTCTAAATACGCATACGCTTCTTCTGGCGAGCGAATATCTGGCTCAGAGACAATTTCAATAAGTGGCGTGCCTTGACGGTTGAAATCGACTAACGAATAACCGTCACCTGTATGCGTCAGCTTTCCTGCATCTTCTTCTAAATGAATGCGCGTAATGCCGATTTTTTTCTTTTTACCGTTCACTTCAATTTCAATCCAACCATTTTGTCCAATCGGTTGGTCGTACTGTGAAATTTGGTACGCTTTCGGGTTGTCCGGATAAAAATAGTTTTTCCGGTCAAATTTCGTTTCTGTTGCGATTTCGCAATTTAATGCCATCGCCGCTTTCATCGCATATTCGACCGCTTGTTTATTTAACACTGGAAGAACCCCCGGGTACCCTAAATCAATGACGCTCGTTTGTGTGTTTGGGGGCGCTCCGAATGCGTTTGGACTGCTTGAGAAAATTTTCGATTTCGTTTTCAGCTCGACGTGCACTTCAAGTCCGATGACGATTTCAAAGTTCATCACTTATTCCCCCCTTACAACGTTGGTTTTTGTTTATGATAATCTGTTGCTTGCTCGAACGCATGAGCGACGCGGTAAATTGTGCTTTCGTCAAAATGTTTGCCGATAATTTGAAGTCCTACAGGTAAACCATTGACAAATCCGCACGGAATCGAAATACCTGGAACACCAGCAAGGTTCACTGGGATCGTTAAAATGTCGTTTGCGTACATCGTTAACGGGTCGCTCGTTTTTTCACCAATTTTAAACGCTGGCGTTGGCGTTGTTGGTCCGATAATGACGTCGTATTTCTCAAAGACGTTTTCAAAGTCTTGTTTAATGAGCGTCCGCACTTTTTGCGCTTTTTTGTAGTACGCATCATAGTAGCCTGAACTTAATGCAAACGTTCCAAGCATAATGCGGCGTTTCACTTCATTACCGAATCCTTCGCTACGCGTTTGCTTGTACATCTCCATTAAATTTTTCGCATTATCTGTCCGATAGCCGTAACGCACACCGTCAAAACGAGCAAGGTTTGCCGATGCTTCGGAAGACGCTAATAAGTAGTATGTTGCTAGCGCATATTTTGAATGAGGGAGTGATACTTCTTCCCACGTTGCGCCGAGGCTTTCTAACACTTTTAGCGCTTGAAGAACAGATTGGCGAACTTCTTCTGATACACCTTCGCCTAAATATTCTTTCGGCACCGCAATTTTTAAACCTTGAATGTCACCTGTTAAGGCAGAAACGTAATCTGGTACATCGACATTTGCTGATGTCGAATCCATCGGATCTAAACCAGAAATGACTTGTAGTAAATATGCGTTATCTTCCACTGTGCGTGTAATTGGACCGATTTGGTCAAGCGAAGACGCAAACGCAACAAGTCCATAGCGCGATACGCGACCGTACGTCGGTTTCAAACCAACTACACCGCAAAACGCTGCTGGTTGACGAATCGAACCGCCTGTGTCTGATCCAAGCGCAAATGGCACTTCTCCTGCCGCTACTGCTGCTGCTGAGCCGCCGCTTGAACCACCTGGCACGCGTTCTAAATCCCACGGGTTGCGCGTGAGTTGAAAGCCGGAGTTTTCTGTCGATGATCCCATCGCAAACTCGTCCATATTTAATTTTCCGATCGTCACTGCGTCAGCTTCGTTTAAACGCTCTACAATCGTTGCATCGTAAATCGGGTCGAAGTTGTACAAAATTTTGCTGGCGCATGTCGTGCGCAGTCCTTTTGTGACAATGTTATCTTTAATGCCAATTGGCATCCCGAAGAGCAAACCAAATTCTTTCTCCGCAGCTAATTTTTCATCTAACTCTTTTGCTTTCGCGCGCGCTTGTTCTTCGTTTAACGTTAAAAACGCTTGTACTTTTTCTTCTACGTCATGAATGCGTTTAAACGATTCATCCACTAAATCTGAAACAGAAATTTCTTTTTTATGTAATAAACTGTGTAACTCAGATATGCGATAGTCAAACAATGACATATTCTTCCCTCCTTACTCTAAAATGGCTGGCACACGGAATTGTCCATCTTGATGGTCTGGTGCATTTTTCAATACGTCTTCTAGCGGAAGTCCAGCTGTTGGTACATCTTCTCGCATGACATTTTTCATGTTTAATACATGTGACGTTGGTGGAACATTTTCAGTATCTAGCTCATTTAACTGCTCCGCAAACGTAATAATCGCATCTAGTTGTTTCGCAAACATCGCTGCTTCTTCTTCTGTAATCGCTAAACGTGCTAAATGCGCCACATGTTTCACTTGCTCGATTGAAATTCGTGACATGCCTTTCACCTCCGATATTGTCGACCTTTCACAATACTATGATGATACCAAACTTTCGCGCAGTGAAGCAACATTTGCCATTCATTTTACTTACAGAAAAAATCATTCATTGACGAAAAAACGATGAACGTTGTAGAATGAAAAAAATTTTTAAAAAAACAACTCGTATAATTTCGGAAATATGGTCCGAAAGTTTCTACCAAACGACCGTAAATCGTTTGACTACGGGGATTTCTCCTCGTATCGAGTTGGAGAGGAGGAACATCTATGAAACGACTTGCTGTAGCTGCAAAACAACAATTAGCCGATGTTGTTGTAAAAAACGGAAAAATAATCAACGTCTTTACACATGAAATTGTCCAAGCGGACATTGCCATTGCCGATGGCAAAATTGTTGGTATCGGTGCATATGACGGGCAAACCGTCATTGACGCAAAAGGAAAATACGTATGTCCTGGACTTATTGACGGACACGTTCATATCGAATCGTCGATGGTCACCCCAAGAGAATTTGCTCGCGTCGTCGTCCCGCACGGCGTCACCACCGTTATTACTGATCCGCACGAAATTGCGAATGTCTCAGGGACAAAAGGCATTGAATTTATGCTAAACGACTCCAACGACATTCCGCTTGATGTATATGTCATGTTGCCATCATGCGTACCTGCAACCGATTTTGAACACTCTGGGGCGACATTGCACGCCGAACAGTTAGCACCGTTTTTTTCCCATCCGCGCGTGCTTGGACTTGCAGAAGTGATGGACTATCCGTCTATGCTACAAGGAAAACAACAAATGCTCGCAAAACTTTCCGCAGCCTATGCCGCAGGCAAACTAATTGACGGCCATTTAGCTGGTCTTGATGAGACAGCCGTGAACGTGTACCGAAGCGCAAATGTTCATACTGACCATGAATGTGTCACCGTAGATGAAGCGCTCACTCGCGTTCAACGTGGCATGTACGTTTTAATTCGCGAAGGGTCGGTCGCAAAAGATTTAAACAAACTCCTTCCAGCTGTCAATACGTATAACGCGCGTCGCTTTTTATTTTGCACAGATGATAAACATATTGATGAGCTTGTCAATGAAGGAAGTATTGATCATCATATTCGTCTAGCGATTCAAGCAGGCATCGAACCGATGACGGCGATTCAAATGGCGACATTAAATGCGGCAGAATGTTATCGTCTATACACAAAAGGCGCCATCGCCCCTGGGTACGACGCTGACTTTTTGTTTGTCGAAGATTTACAGTCTTTTTCCATTACACACGTCTATAAAAAGGGAACGCTCGTTGCTGAAAACGGACGCGCTGCCTTTTCTGTAGCGAAAGCAACTTCGATCGACAAAGCGATTACCCAATCGGTTCATGCCAAAAAGATAACAAAAGAAGATATACAAATTTCGTTTACACGCGGAAATCAAGCAAATGTCATTCAAGTTATTCCAAATCATTTGCATACGAAACGGCTCATCACAGAAGTGGATGTCAAAGATGGTTTCTTTCAACCGTCGATCGAGCAAGATTTACTAAAACTTGTTGTTGTCGAACGTCACCATGGGCTTGGGGTCGGTGTTGGCATCGTCAACGGCTTTCAACTAAAAAAAGGAGCGATTGCTTCATCAATTGCCCATGATTCGCATAATATCATTGCTACTGGAACGAACGATGACGACATCATCACTGCAATTGAACATATTCAACACATAAACGGTGGACTTGTCGTTGTCGAAGATGGACGCGTTTTAGGAGACTTGCCGCTTGAAATCAGTGGACTCATGACAGCAAAAAGTTATGAAGAAGTATTAAAACAATTACAAACTATACACAATGCTTTAATCGCCATTGGAGCATCAAGCGAATTCAACCCATTTATTACGCTCGCCTTTTTAGCGTTGCCGGTCATTCCAGAGCTCAAGCTAACTGACCAAGGTTTATTTGACGTTTCGTTGTTCCAATTTATTGATGTGGAAGTATAGGGGGATTTTTTATCCCCTTTTTTTGTCGAATAATGTTATAATATGGTTGTATGCAAAGGAGGTGAGAAGATGAGCGAGCAATTATTGGAGAAAATTTTACTCGTCGTCACGGACATTCAAAAAGAGTTGCAGGACATTCGAAAAGAACAACGAGCTATTCGCGAAGAACAACGAGCCATTCGTGAAGAACAACGAGCCATTCGTGAAGAGCAAATGGCTATTCGTGAAGAGCACAAAACATTCCGTGAAGAAATAAACTCGTTGCGGGAGGAAATGAATGCATTCCGCAAAGAGCAACAGCTCATTCGCGAAGAACAACAAGCATTAAAAAATGGACAAAAAGAGCTCTACGATCTTATGAATGCTCTTCTCCATCGTCAAGACGAAACGGATGCGAAACTGGAAGCTTTAACGATGGACGTCCATCATATGCGCGGTGAAATGACAGCAATGAAGCAAGAAATCCACGCACTAAACGAAAAAATTGACTCCCACTACAAACAATTCAACGAACGTCTCAACAACCTCCAACTTGACGTTGATTTCACTGTTCATAAAACAACGATGACGGAACGCGAACTTTTCAAAATGAGAAATCGGCTATTTTCATAGAGAGGGCATTTCCCTCTCTATGAAATTCGATTTATATACTTCTCTCATCTAAAGGTAACATCGCTTGCAGAAATGAATTAAATAATCCCCAACACACCTACATTGCCTCTAATGTAATCGAGCACATAGTCTTCTCCCTACATAATATCCCAGTGCTCCCATATAAATCGGGGCTGCAAAACCAAAAGGAGGATAAAAAGGAAGCGACGTAATCGTTGCGATCCCTAAAACAACCGCCCAATCCCATTTAAATCCCCATTTTTCATCGATAAAAGAAATGAGCGCCTCTGTTACCGCACATATAAACGGAACAGCTAGTACTGCAATTGGAAAAATGGCAATAAAGAAAGAAAAAGTGCTAAATAATGAGAGCGAAAGGGCAAACGTGACAAACGCCAACAAAACTCCTATTAAAAATTTTTTCACTTATACTATCCCCTTTTAATATAAAATTACTTACTCACTGCGATTTTCTTATTGGGGTACAAAGGAAATAAATAATTGACATTTGTACCTGCAGCATCAGGATTAAATTGATACAGAGTTTTCCATGTTCCACCATTATCCGATCTATAAATTTCATGCCAAGGATACTGGTCATGACTACCATTAATATAAGTAACTCCACTTTTTTGAATATTTAAACTATAGCTGTAATCAATATTCGGTGGGACATCCATGCGAAACGGCAATCCAACAGAATGGGAAATTTGAAATTGTGCTTCACTGGATGTAATCCATTCCTTTACAGCCGTTATACCTGATGTCCCAGCATTTTTTCTTGCCAATTCCGTTGAACCACATGTACCATTATCATTTTTATTATAGCGAATAGAATCGCTTGTGTATTTTGAAAATCCATAAGTCCTATCTTGCCAATAAATCGAGAGATCGACTCGAGTACGATAAGTGCTAGCAGAAGCAGAAAAGTCACGATTGTCTCCCCCATAGCAGTAACCATCTGGTGCGGATATTTTAGCGGGCTTAATAAATGTTGGTATTATGTCAAGAAAATGGACACGTAAAATCGAGAAAAACTTTAAAACCCTACTACCGCACTTCGTTTGGTGGCCTCTTGAGAAGGAAAACGGTTTGGTAAACCCTTCCCCTCCTCAAGAGGAAAGATGCCCCTTATATCGTGACTTTGTGGAGAGAAGAGTTCACTGCTTTTTGCCTTGCTGATACATCTTCTCATATGCCATCGGAGACATGTACTCATTAGCGGAATGAATTCGCTCGGCATTATAAAAACACTCAATATATTCAAAAATCCGATGTTTGGCCTCTTCCCTTGTTGCAAAGGTCTCGTGAAAAATCAGTTCCTTTTTGATGATGCTGTGAAACGATTCCGCACATGCGTTATCATAGCAGTTTCCTTTTCGACTCATGCTGGTTTGCATTCCGTGCTGTCGTAAGATGGCTTGATACTCGTTCGATGCATATTGGCTCCCTTGATCCGAATGGTGAATCAGACCTGGTTGAGGCTTTCTCTCGTCGATGGCTCGGTTTAACGCTTTGATCACTAACTCTTTTGTCATTCGCTCGGAAAGACACCAGCCAACGATTTTACGAGAAAACAAATCCATGACCGAAGCTAAATACAGCCATCCTTCTTTCGTCCAAATATACGTGATATCCGCCACCCATACTTGATTCGGCTCATCTGCTTCAAACTGCTGATTCAATAAGTTAGGATACACAGGCAAATGATGCTGCGAGTTTGTAGTTGCCTTATATTTTTTCTTTGTTTTTGAACGAATATCACCATCTTTCATGATTCTGGCGACCGTTTTTTGAGGTACCTTAACCCCTTGTTTCGGAAGGATTTTTGTGATTTTTGGACTGCCATACGTTTCTCTTGACTCGATATGAATCTTTTTGATTTGCTTTTTCAATGCTTCCTTTCTTTTCTTTTGTTGACTTTCTGGTCGTTTGGCCCATGCATAGTATCCACTTCTTGAAACGCCTAAGACTTCACACATCTTCGCCACGCGAAACTCCTTTCTATGCGTATGAATAAATGCATAAATTACTTCTGGTTTTTGGCGAAGATGCTCATGGCCTTTTTTAAGATCGCGTTTTCCTCCTCCAGATCCCGAATACGTTTTTGAAGTTCACGCTTTTCACGATCTTCTGGCTTGAGGTTTCCACTCCCGACAAAGCTATGCTCAGCATCTTTTTTATAATCTGCTACCCATTTATGAAGCGTTTTTGGCGAAATATCGAGTTGTCTTGCGGTTTGAGCGACCGCCTTTCCTTCCTCAACCACTAATTTTACTGCATGTATTTTGAATTCTTTATCAAAACGTCTTGTCATTATAGACACTCCTCATCATTGATAGATTTACTGTACATTTCTCTATTCGTTGTGTCTATAATCTAGACTAACATCAGATAAACCCTTCGCTGTGCCAAGGAGAACATGGAATATCGGAGCGAAGCGAGGATATGCCGCGAAAGCTCCTTGACACACCTGTTCCTTGACAACATGAAGGCGACCGGCAGGAGACTTGTCGGACTTACCTACCATACGTCCAGTCTCCGGTCCATGTTTTCTATCAAAGGGGAATTTACACAATAATTTGGACTTGACCAAAAACCCAAATTGCCTCGTCAGGTAGATATTAGAGTTTTCCCATGCATGAATAATATTGTTCGTTTTCGGATTTTTCTTATTATATATGTAAATCAGTAATTTTAGATGTTCTTACATATATAAATTTCAAAAAAAGAGACTCCTGCTTTATTTTATATTGCAGGTGTCTCCATCACAGTTATTAACCGGAATAATTATTCTGGTTTTAGCTATATAATTGTAGAGTTTATGACCAAAAACAAAGTAGCTTGATAATTTTAAAGGTAACCAAAATAACATCATCAACGGAAGTCTTGCTGAAATAGAAGCGATTGCGTCAATACCTTTTGTGATTTTTCCTGTTTCTAAGTTTATACAATACATTTCTTTTTCAAGGTCAGTGATAGGTATATTTAAATTATTTTCTTCTCTAATACTCTCTAGTTCAATAAGGTTAAACCAATCTAGCTTATGAATATTTTCTTTAACTCTCATACAGATTGGACACCAGCTATCATACAATACTAAGATTTTACTCACCTTATGCTACTCCTTTTTTTAAAATTTTCACATCTTATGTTTATAATAAGGGGTGATATCAAAATCATCAAATTAATTAATTTCGAAAGGATTTGAATATTCAAATACACTCATCGCGCTTTACGTCTCGTTATTTTTAGCATTTTTTATACCTATAATATTGTTGATTCACGAGAACGCGATTGTTCAATTATATTGGGTAATAACATACACTGTAGGAATACGCCAACAAAAGCAAGCACCACAAAAAACAACCAACAGAAGGAAATATTTCTTGTTAATAAATATCCTACAATGAAGGGACCGATCGCGTTACTGATTCCATAGAGGAGCTGATAACTCGAAATGCTTTTCCCTCTTTTCTCAGCCGGACCAATTTCCCCCACAATTGTTGCAGACGCTGGATAAAAAAGTTGTTCTCCACAACTAAAGAGAAGAATTCCGACGAAAAGAAGTGGAACAAAAAAGTTCAAGTGTGCAGATGCTAAAAATGTACTTCCTAAGAAAATGATATAAGATAAGCCTAAAACAACCGAACCGACGATTATTTTTTGCAAATCGTTCAAGCGATGTGTAAAAAACAACAGCGGAACCTGAAGGACAATAACGGAAAGGCTGTTTACTGTAAATAACAAACCAGAAATCCAGCTAAGGTCTGGACTTATCTCCTTTATAAAAGCAGGCATTGCGAAAACTAAAACAACGTACATAAAGGTCATCGGAGCAACTGCTACCAAAAAACGCATTAAGTTTGAGTCGTATGAAAAACGAATAGCCCAAACCTTTTTGGAAATCGGCTCTTTTTTTATAATTGATTGGTTGCGCAACGGAATTTTTGCAATCAACACGGCTGCAATAAGAAAACTGAATGCATCTATGAATATTAACGTCCCATAAGCAAATGGTGTATTAAATATTGCTATGATACCTGTACCTATGAGCATTCCTAAAGAATTCCCCAAATTCCGTAAACTTCGAGAACTTCCAAACCACATCGTTCTATTCTCGCTGGAGACAAGTTGTGAGATGATCGTTTGGTTCACAACTGGCCATGCCCGCTGTCCCCAGACAACAATGGTCGCTGCGATTGTCAATCCCCAAATATTATGGAATATCAAATATCCAAGAGTTCCGATTCCTCGTAACCAAAAACTTGCAAGAGCAGCAGGCTTTGCACCTAATCGATCCACGATTACACCGCAGACAGGTATGGCCAGTAATCCAGCCAATGCACTAATCGATAGCATTTGACCTACTTGCTCCAACGAAAGACCACTCGTCTTTAGAAAAAAAAGAACTAAAAATGGCATGGTTAACCCCGATCCGAACGAATCTAGAAACAATGCCCCTAGAAAGGGCGCACTCCAAGGTTGTGAATGAACTACTTTCTTTATTTTCGAATATTGAGAAACTAGCAACTTCATGACATCTACACCTTACCCTAGTAACTTTTGTTCAGCTGTAGAAGAAAGAGCTTTTGGCAGGGCAATTTTAAAATCTGCCGGTACGTTTTCACTTAGCTCAATGCCGGCGCGAGCATATGGACCTATTTCATCTTTTTGTCCAGCTCCTGTTACATACATGGCCACTTCATGTACTCCGTCAATACCGAGTTTTGATTCTACTAAACTTTCCTTAAAAGCTGCCGTCGTGAAAACGCCTAAATTATGTGCTGTTCCCGCTAACAAAAAGTTTTGCGCGTAGTGAGCGGTTTCATAATGCATAAGTCGATAAATGCGTGCGCCTTTGTATTTCCATTTAATTCGATCTATAACACTTGTATAAAAAACTGTAACGGATGCATCCAGAAAGTAGTCTTGGCCATACAATGCTTCACCCAAAAATGATTTAACATCATCCATCTTAGAAAGAAGATGCAGGGCGTGATGTTTTTGACAATAATGATAAATGCCTCTTTCCAGACCTTCACAATTATTTATGACTGGATATAATTCCGTTGCATGCCGACCTCCAGGCGAAGGAGCGACCTTCTTTGCAACCCGTCCAAAGAACCGAGTCGAATTTGTGAAGAGGATTCCGCCTGTATAATACAGAAGATCGGAAAGTTCTTGTAGCTTGATTGATTCCGGCAAAAAGTTTCGATAGGTTCTTCGAAGTGTTAAAGCATCGGAAATGGTCATATTTGATAAGGTACTAGGTTTAGGCAAAGTGATATTTGATTTTTCACAGTTACATTTATATGTAGGGGGAGGTGATTCGGATGATTCCATAAATTCCTCACCCACTTCATCGGACGACTTATAATTGGCATCACGGCTTTCAAGATGGACAAACCAAGTGGATTCTCCCCACTCTGCCCATTCCATAACTATTTCTGAGGTTTGTGATTGTTTTTGTTCGTTTGCGGAAATGAGAACACCGACATCAATCAACTTATTAACAATAGCTTGTATTGTGTTTTTGGAGATGGTCTTCTCTAGCCTATGTAAAGTCTCTTCTGGGTTCCCTGTGAATGCAGAGACGACACTCATGACTTTCGAGTCAACTTCGAAACGACGATGTTGCGATGGTATCCTCAATTGAGGCTTCCTGTTGACGTAAGTAATAACCAAGTCTGGTGCTAGTTTGTATTTATAAATATCTTCCATTGACTCCTTTTCCCCTTTTCGTTAGCTATGGTCTCCTATAGGGAGACGAATCTCGATTCCTTCAGGCAGTACTTGTTCATATTCAATATCTGATCGCGTAGTCTTATCAAACACAATATGGCCCATACCGGAGACGTACATCGCAACTTCGTGAATCCCACAAATCCCCAATTTCTCTTCTATAACACTATCCTTGAAAGCTGCAGTAACAAAACTACCCAAATCAAGAGCAGTACAGATAAGTAAAAAGTTTTGCGCGTAATGGCCTGTTTCTAGATGCATGAGCCGATAGGCTCTACTGGTATTATACTTCCATTTTAAACGATCTATAACACTTGTATAAAAAACTGTAACTGCGGCATTCAGGAAATAATCTTGCCCATATAGGACATCGTATAGAAATGGCTTCACGTCTTCTTCTGCCTCAATAAGATGTAAAGCGTGGTGTTTTTGACAGTAATGGTACACACCGCTTCGTAAACCTTCACATGCATTCACAATCGGATATAACTCTATTGAATGTCGTCCACCCGGAGAGGGAGAGGGCTTTTTGGCTACGATTCCATAGGAGTGTGTGTCATTTGTGAAAAGAATCCCCCCGTGTAAAATAGAACATCGGCTAAGTTTTGTAGTGAAATTGGTTCTTCAGAAAAACGTCGACAGGATCTACGTTTCATAAAAGAATTGACCAAAGTTTGATCTAAAAGTTTACTAGGAGTCGGTAGTTTTATGCTAGATGTTGTGCAGTTGCACTTGAAATATTGTGGTGCAGGAGATCTTTTTTTTCTGAATTCTTCAACATTTTTCAATCTACCTTCTTCAGTGGTTTCAAATTTTGAATCTTTTGTTTGTAGATGAAGGAACCAAGATGATTCATCCCAATCTTGCCATTCCTCTACGATTTGCTCAATGGTCAAATTGTAATCTGTTTCCTTGTCGATGAGAATTCCATTTTTGACCAAGTGTTCGACAATACTTGTTATCATTGATTCTGAAAAAATCGGTTGTAAGCTTGTGTCTTCACTCGAAAACATGGAGATAATCTCGCATACCTTCCAATCAACTTTAAAAGTGCGTTTTACAGAAGGTATATACATGCACCTTAAAACCATGACTTCTGTATGAACCCCTTTTTTCATGGCTATACTGCTCCTACATACTCATGTGTAAAAGGAGCGGAATTGGCATGAAACGTTTGAAAATCACAAATGATCACGGTTGGACGCCTCGAACCCTTCGAAAACAAGAACGGAAAATCAAAGATGCTTCTCTTCGTGTTCGGGTGACCGCTGTTCGTCTTGTCATGGAAGGTCATCTCGGTAAAGATGTGGCCAAAATGGTCAATCTGTGCCGTCAATCCGTTGCCATCTACGTTGCACGGTTTAATCAAGGTGGGCTCGATCATCTACTCGATCGCCGGTTGCCGCCTGGCCGTGTGCCGTTTCTTACGGAAGAACAACAACAAGAAATTAGACAACTCGTGTTAACCACCACACCTGTGGATGCTGGCTGGGGCATCGCTTCATCATGGAATACGCGCATTTTACAATCTTACATCCAACATACCTATGGCGTTTCGATGTCACGTGAAGGTATTCGTAAGTTGTTGCATCGTCTTCGTTTGTCATGGACACGTCCGACTTACAAGCTAGTCAAAGGAGACGCCAAGCGTCAAGCTGCCTTTCAAAAAGAACTTGAATTTATAAAAAAAAACTAATTACCGAGAATGTCACGCTGTTT